>CAXNNM010000008.1:0-14405 GCA_964203735.1 Gaiellales bacterium
GCAAGCTCGGCGGCCTTGCCGGCATTGCCGGTCGCGAGACGGACCTGCGTGATCACGCCGATCCGATAGCCGCCTGCTGCACCGCGCGCAGCGTTGCCATACCTCCACCTGCGAGATCGAGCAGCTGGTTGAGGTCCGCGCGAGGAAACGGTGTGCCCTCGGCTGTCCCCTGTACCTCGACTAGCCCATCGCTGCCGGTCATCACGATGTTCATGTCGACATCGGCGCGCGAATCTTCTTCGTAGGGCAGGTCGAGTACGGCGTTGCCATCGACCATGCCAACGCTGATCGCCGCGATCGAATCGCGGAGCGCGGCTGTGCGGCCAATCGCGGCGAGCGCGAGGTGCGTCGCGACCCAGGCACCGGTGATCGACGCGCAACGTGTTCCACCATCGGCCTCCAGCACGTCACAGTCGACCCAGAGCGTGTTCTCGCCGAGCTCCGCGAGATCGACGACGGCCCGCAGGGAGCGTCCGATCAGGCGCTGAATCTCGACCGTCCGGCCATCCAGCTTGCCGCGAGTTGCGTCGCGCGCCTTGCGCTGCCCTGTCGACGCCGGAAGCATCCCGTACTCGGCCGTCAACCAACCTCGACCCTGCCCTCGAAGCCACGGCGGAACGCCGTTCTCGACGATGGCGGTGCAGAGCACGCGGGTACCACCGATCTCGATCAGAGCCGAAGGCGCCGAGCTGAGAAAGCCGGGCGTAATGGTCGTGGGGCGCAACTCGTCGTCGGCGCGTCCGTCTGCTCTGCTCATGCGTCCTGCTTCTTGGGTGGTGGCACGACGAGACCGAGATCTCGCCACTGCTCTGGTGTCGCGGGCGACGGGGCGTCTGTGAGTGGATCGAAACCACCGGCGATCTTTGGAAAGGCGATCACGTCACGAATCGAGTCGGTGCCGACGAGCAGCATCACGGTGCGGTCGATGCCGGGAGCGATGCCGCCGTGTGGAGGTGCGCCGAAGCGGAGCGCACGGAGCAGAAAGCCGAAGCGGTCCTCTGCCTCCTCGTCGGAAAAGCCGACGGTGCGGAAGACGCGCTCCTGCAACTCCGGCCGATTGATTCGCAGGGAGCCCGAGGCAATCTCGCTGCCGTTGACGACAAAGTCATAGGCCTCAGAGAGCACAGAGCCTGGGTCGCTCTCGATGCGATCTTCATCCTCGGCTCGTGGTGCGGTGAACATGTGATGCTCGGCAACCCAGCGGCCTTCGTTCTCGTCGTATCCGAACAGTGGGAAGTCGACGACGAACAGCATCGCCCACGCCTTCGGATCGGCCAGCTCGTAGCGAGCGGCAAGGTGTGGTCGAAGCGCGCCAAGCACGCGCACCACAACGGCGGCAGCATCGGCGGCCAGGAACACCGCATCGCCCGGCTGGGCTCCCGTGGCGGCAACGATGCCGGCCAGCTCGTCTTCCGAGAGGAACTTCGCAATCGGCGAACGGATCTCGCCCGAGGGGTCCAGCAGCAGATAGGCAAGGCCCTGTCCGCCCCACTCCTTGGCAAACTCGGCGAGTTCGTCCAGCTCGCGTCGACTCAGCGCTGCGGCGCCCGGGCACGAGAGCGCGCGAACTGCCCCACCCTTCTCGACGGCGCCCTTGAAGACGCTGAAGCCCGAGTTCGCGACGAGTGTAGACACATCGGCGATCTCGAGGCCGTAGCGCAGGTCTGGTTTGTCACTGCCAAAGCGCAACATTGCCTCGGCGTGCGTAATGCGCGGAAACGGTCGCGGCAACTCGATGCCGAGGATTTCCTGCCAGATCGCGCAGTACAGGCCTTCGGTCAGTTCGAGAATTTCATCGCGGGTCACGAAGGACATCTCGAGATCGAGCTGCGTGAACTCCAACTGGCGATCGGCGCGCTGAGCCTCGTCTCGGAAGCAACGCGCAATCTGGTAGTAGCGCTCGTAGCCGCCCATCATGAACAGCTGCTTAAACAGCTGGGGCGACTGTGGCAGCGCATACACACTGCCGGGCTCGAGGCGTGCGGGGACTACGAAATCGCGCGCACCTTCGGGGGTCGATTTGGTCAGGATCGGGGTCTCGAGCTCCCAGAAGCCGCGGTCCTCGAGGTACCGGCGAATCAGACGCGTCGTCATCGTCCGGACGTATTGCGTCTCGCGCATCACGTCGCGCCGAAGATCGAGCGCACGGTGTCGGATCCGGAGCGCCTCGTCGACGCCTTCGTCGTCGAGCTGGAAGGGCAGCGGGTCGCTCGGAGCGAGCTCCTCGAGCGTGTCCACCAGAATCTCGATGGCCCCGGTCGATAGGTTCGCGTTGACCGTCTCGGGTGCACGCGCCACGATCTTGCCGGTCGCGCGGATCACAGACTCGACGCGAATCGCCTGGGCTACCTCGAGCGCCGCGGGTGCGTGCTCGGGGTCGATCACGAGCTGGACCATGCCCGAGCGGTCGCGAAGATCGATGAACACGAGGCCGCCGTGGTCGCGGCGTCGAGCCGTCCAACCAGAAGCGATAGCGTCCGTGCCAATCTGTGCTTCGTTGAAATCGCCGCAGTGTTCGGTCCTGTACGTCATGCCGTTCCCATCTTCGCGTTGTGCAGGTGCTCGACGAGCTCGTCAAGCGAAACTTCGGTCTGTTCGCCGGTCGTCATAGTGCGGACGAGACAGACGGAGCGTGCCCACTCATCGTCGCCGCAGACGACGGTCAATGCGGCACCGATGCGGTCTGCCTGCTTCATCTGTCCCTTGACGCCGCGGCCAGCGAGGTCGGTCTCGGCTTTGACGCCACGGGCGCGCGCCTGATCCATCAGCGCATGGAGGCGTGGACGGGCGGCAGCGCAGAAGACGGCGAAGAAGGCATCCATCTGCCGCGCCGGAGCGGGCGAGCGGTCCTGATCTTCCAGCGCGAGCAGCACTCGCTCGATCCCACAGGCGAACCCAACACCTGGTGTTGGTGCACCGCCAATCAGCTCGGCGAGACCGTCGTAACGGCCGCCGCCACCGATGCCGGACTGTGCCCCAAGTGCGGGCCAACTGATTTCCCACGTGGTGCGGCTGTAGTAATCCAGGCCTCGCACGAGTGTCGGGTCAAGCGTGTAGTTGACTCCGCGAGCGTCGAGAAAGCTACGAACCGCGGCAAAGTGCGTTGCTGCCTCGGCACTGACGGCATCTGTGATCTTCGGAGCACCTGCCATGATCGCTGCCGAGGCAGGATCCTTGGTGTCAAACGCCCTCAAAGGGTTGAGATCACGCTGGCGTCGCACTTCGTCGTCGACGTCGGCACTGTGCGCGTCGATGTAGGCGCGGAGTGTGTCGAGATAGGGTCCGCGGTCCGCTCGATCGCCAATCGTGTTGAGGCGAACCTCAAGCCCATCCAGCCCGAGCGATTCAAACCAGCGAAGCTGCAGGGCAATCAACTCGGCATCGATGGCCGGGTCGTCAGAGCCAATGGCCTCGGCGTTGACCTGCGTAAACTCGCGATACCGACCTCGTTGCACAGCCGCAAAGCGATAGCAGTTGCCTGCCGACCACAGGCGAACGGGCTGCGCCTCACGCGACAGGCCATGTTCGAGGTAGAGACGCACCATCGAGGCGGTGAACTCAGGACGCAGTGCCAGCTCTCGGCCGCCCTGATCCTCGAATAGGTACATCTCCTTGCCAACGACCTCGGAACTCTCGCCGGCCGTGCGGGCGAAGAGCGCCTTGTCCTCGAAGATTGGCGTCATCGCCTCGCCGTAGCCCGCGCCTTCGAAGATCTGGCGGAATCGCTCGATCATCGCGCGGCGAGCGGCCGAGCGTTCGGGTAGCCAGTCGAGGGTGCCGCGTGGTGCCTGGAAGCCCTCAGCCATCAGCGCAGCCCTCCGAGGAACGGGTTGGTGGCACGCTCGTGGCGTAATGTGGTGACGGGGCCATGTCCGGTCAAGACAGGCACATCCTCCCCGACTTCGGCGAGTAAGAGGGCGATCGACTGTTCGAGCGTGGGCCAATCGCCGCCGTCGAGGTCTGTCCGCCCGACCGAGCCCGCAAAGATCACATCGCCTGAGGCGAGTAACTGGTCACCGTCAGGGCCGGTCAGCAGCAGACTGACGGATTCCGCATAGTGGCCGGGCGTCGCAAACACGGTAACTTCGATCTGACCGAGTCGAAGCGGCACGCCTGGAACCAATCTACCTTCCGGCTCGTGCTCGACGTACGGACCAAAGCCCGGCCAGAGGTGCTCGTTGATGTGGGCAACGACGGACGCATCACCTTCACTGGTATAGACTGGGCTCATCGCCTCCCGGGCGACAGCACCGACTCCGCCAATATGGTCGAGATGCGCATGCGTCACCAGCACCGCGACGCAGCGCAACCCCAGCTCCTGCAGAGCAGCAAGAACGCGTTCAGGTTCTTCACCGGGGTCGATTACGAGGCAGTCGGAGGAATCGTCCGGGTAAACGATGTAACAGTTCGTCCCGTACGGCCCGAGCGAAAGCGAGGTTGCCTGAAGGGGAATAGGGTGTCTCCGTCGTACGTTGTCGGTGGAGCGCTTGTGCGCTTGCAGCAGTCTACCGGCGCGGTGCGCCGAAACCGTCGAAAGGGTCAGCGGATCACATGATCGTTGAGCAGCCGAATGAAGTTCAAGAGCTCCCCGAGTTCCAGCGCCTGATCGAAGTTGGCAACGAGCGCGGCACCCTGTTGTTCGCCGAAATCGTTGAGCAGCTAGCCGAGCACGTCGAGGTCGACGAGGCCGATGTGGTCCTCGAGATCCGTCGTCTGATCGAGGCCGAAGGCATCGAGATCATCGACGACAACGATCGTCCGGCAGAGCCTACGGCCCTTGAGCGCCGGCTCGCCTACGAAGGCACCACCGATTCCCTGCAGCTGTTCCTCCACGAGGTCGGTCGCTATCCCCTGCTGACGAAGGCCGATGAGATTCGTCTCGCCAAGCGCGTCGAAAAGGGCGACATGCAGGCCAAGCAGCAGATGGTCGAATCGAACCTGCGCCTGGTTGTCTCGATTGCGAAGAACTACCGTGGTCAGGGTCTCGGCTTCCTCGATCTCATCCAGGAGGGCATCCTCGGCCTGATTCGTGCCGTCGAGAAGTTCGACTGGCGCCGCGACCTCAAGTTCTCGACGTACGCCACGTGGTGGATCCGACAGGCAGTGGCGCGTGCACTCGCCGATAAGAGTCGCACGATCCGCCTCCCTGTCCACGTCGTTGAGCGTCTCCAGAAGATCAATCGTGCAGAGCGCACCCTGATGCTGCGTCTCGGTCGTGAGCCCTCGAATGAGGAGATCGCCGAAGAGGCCAAGTTGCCGCTGTACCAGGTCCTCGATGTGCGCAAGGCTGCTCGTTCGCCGATCTCGCTTGAAGAGCCCGTCGGCGACGAGGGCGAGTCTTCGTTCTCGGACTTTCTTGCCGATTCCGAGGCGATCGACCCAATGGATGCTGTGTCGGACCAGCTGCGTCATGAGGCGTTGCAGGAAGGCCTTAGCGCCCTCCCTGAGCGTCATCGTCGCGTGCTCGAGTTGCGTTACGGGCTCGATGGTCTGGATCCACGCACACTCGACGAGATCGGTCGCGAGTTCGGTTTGACGCGCGAGCGCATTCGTCAGATCGAGGTCGAGGCTCTCCGCGAGTTGGCAGCGATTCGCGAGATCCAGGGTCTCCGCGCAATCCCGGGAGTCTAGGGAACGCTGGAGTTCGATCCACAACGGGACGTGGCGCAGCCTGGTAGCGCACTCGCTTTGGGAGCGAGGGGTCGTCAGTTCGAATCTGACCGTCCCGATTTGGTGGGTATCTAAATGAGCAGCCTGTACACCCTTGCTGGTGGTGGTCCGGCGATGGAGCGTCTGTGCACGCGCTTCTATGAGTTGCTGTTCGCTGACGCGACTCTGACGCCACTCTTTCACGACCAGGGCGAGGAGCATGCGGAACGGCTCGCGCTGTGGCTCACCGAACTGCTCGGCGGCCCTCCACTCCATACACAAGAACGCGGCGGTTTTGCGGTCATGCGTGGTGCCCACAACGGGCTCCAGATCACGGAGGAGCAGCGTGCTGCGTGGGCCGGACACATGCGGCAGGCGGCACTCGACTGCGAACTCCCGGTCGAGTTTCAACAGCGCTTTATGCCGTTTATCGAAGGTGGTAGCACGTTCGCTCAGCGCGTCTCGTGGCCGGTAGATCAGCGCTGGCCGCGCTAGGCCCGTCAAACACGTCTTCTGAGTTGTCGGCGAGCATTGCGGGGGTGCGGTGGAACTTGTGCAAATCGGCACGCTAAGGAGTAGGGTTTCCGGCACGAGGAGGAATAAGCATGCGCACCGAGGGCTATCTCGATCTCCCCAATGGCAGGGTCTGGTGGCGCCGCGAGGGTGACCGCGACGCGCTGCCGATCTTGCTGCTCCATGGTGGGCCGGGAGCCGCCTCGTACTACCTCGAACCATTTGCCGAGCGCCTAGCCGAACACCGTCCCGTGATCATCTTTGATCAGCTTGGCTGTGGCCGTTCCGACCAGCCGGATGATCCCGCGCTCTGGACCCTCGATCGTGCCTGCGAGGAGGTCGACGATGTACGTGCTGCGCTCGGTCTCGAGCACTGCCACCTGTTGGGCCAATCGTGGGGTGGATGGCTTGCTATCGAGTACCTCTGCCGCGGAACGACAGGCATCGACCGGGTGGTCTTGGCGTCGACCTCGGCCAGCATGCGCCAGTTCGGCGAAGAGTCTCTCCGTCTGATCCACGCCCTCCCCCCTGCCGTCTGCGAAACGATCCTGGAACTGAGCGAGGCGCGACAGTACGACGATCCCGCGTTTGTGGCCGCCTCGATGGAGTTCTATCGCCGCCACGTCTGCCGGCTTGATCCGTGGCCCGAGGCGATGGTCTTGACCGCCGACGAACTTGATGGCAACCAGGTCTACCTGACAATGAACGGGCCCAACGAGTTCACGCTCGTTGGCTCGTTGAAGGATTGGGACCGGCAGGCGGATCTCGCGCGCATTGCGCAACCGACCCTGATTACCTGTGGTCGCTTCGACGAGATCACGCCCGCCTGTTCCGAGACGATTCTCGCGGGCATCCCCGACGGGCGCATGGTCGTCTTTGAAGAGAGCGCGCACTGCGCACACCTCGAAGAGCTCGAGCTCTACACGGCGACGGTCGAGGCGTTTCTCGAGGAGTAGCCCACGCGGTTCGACCACTCCATCCCGACGCCCAAAATGATCAAACCGAGCATCTGACCGATATACAGCGATTCCGCACCACCAAACCGGGTCAGGGTGCCAGCGAGCGCGATCACGATTACGCCGACCAACAGCGCAGCGTTTGGGCCAACCCGCTGCCGGCGCGCGATCGAGGTCAGGGCGCCAGCGATCAGGAGGATCGTCCCGACGCTGTTCATCGCGATTGCCCAGATCGAGGCATGCCCACCAATGGCATCATTCGGCGGCGCCTTGAGGCCACTGACGCTCGCGATCAGACCGAGGTCGACCGGTGCGATCAACACCGTCACCGTGGCACCCGCTACCGCCGTCACAGTCATTCCAAACACGATCAATGCGACAGTCCTCGGCAATGCCAGAAATGCTGAACCGGCACCGAGCACAGCCACACAGAGGCAGGCGCCCGTCAGATAGTAGATGCGGAATGAGATTGGTCCCCAGCCATCCGCAATGCCATATGCAGATGCTGCACTCGCAGCTGCGAAGAGCAACAGCCCGAGCGCCCAAAGTGGCTTGGGCGGACTGAACGAGCGTGTGGCGCTGCCGGCCATGCGGGCCGCCAAGGCGGCAGCCACCAATGCGGTAACGAGCGGCAAGATGGCGGAGTTCCCGAGCATTGCCCGTAGGCTACCGGCGATGCCGATTTCGCGAACGCTCTCCGGCACGTTGCTCGTCGCTGGCGCCGCGACGCTCTGGGGCGTCAGCGGCACCGCTGCGCGTGTCGTGATGGACGCGGGCCTCGCCCCAGACCGGTTTGCTGAGCTTCGACTGACCCTGGCCGCCGCAATTCTGCTCAGCTGGGTGGCGGTGCGTCGCCGCGAAGAACTGCGACTCACCCGGCGTGAGATCCTGGCCTACGCCTGCTTCGGAACGCTTGGCCTGATCGGCGTTCAACTATTCTACTTCGAGGCGATCAGTCGGATTCCGATCAGCATCTCGCTCGTGATCGAGTATTCGGCACCCCTGCTGGTGGCGCTCTGGGTGCGCTTTGTCTGGGGGCGCAGGCTGCCGTGGCTTGTCTGGGTCGCAATCCCCGTCGCGATCGGTGGTCTCGTGCTCGTACTGGGAGTCGGCAATGACACTGGCTCGCTGTCGTGGGTCGGAATTGCCTTCAGTGTCGGGGCCGCCCTCTCGTACGCCTACTACTCCCTTCACAGCGAGTCGCTGATGCGCGCTCGGTCGCCCGTCAGCGTGCTTGGCATCGGCCTCGCCTTCGGCGCAGTGGCACTTGGCATTGCACTCCCATGGTGGTCTTTTCCGTGGTCGGTGCTCTCGGTGGTTGCGACCACGGCTCCGGTCAGTGCCCCGACGTATCTGTACGTCCTGTTCGTCGTGATCGTTGGCACGGTTATCCCGTTCGCCATGTTCCTCGCGGGGGTGCGACGAGTGCGCGCCGACGGGGCAACCGTGACGGCGATGCTCGAACCAATCATCGCCGGTGCGATTGCTTGGTCGCTACTTGGTCAGGTTCTCAGTCCGCTGCAGGTTCTTGGCGGCCTTGGCGTGCTGGCTGCCGTCACGCTGGCTCAATTGAGCCGAGCGCGGTTCGAAGCGACCGGTTGACACTACCGGCCCGAACGAATCAGATCGGCACACTTCTCGCCGATCATCAACACACCCACGACGGGATTGACGGTAGTCAGCGCTGGGAAGATTGCGCCGTCGGCAACGCGTAGACCTTCGACTCCTTTGACCTTGAGATCTGGGCCAACAACGGTCGTCGGGTCGTCAAGGGCACCGATCTTGCAGCCGCCGAGCGGGTGGTAGACCGTGTGGTGTGCCGCGCGTCCGTAGGTCGAGAGGTCCTTGCGCGAGGTGATCTTGGGCCCCGGTGCCACTTCCTTCTTGATCCAATCCTTGAACGGTCCAGTCGCGGCCACTTCGCGTGCGATCTCGAGACCATCCACGATCGTCTGCTCGTCGTAGCCGTCGGCATCGGTGAAGTAGCCAAAGTCAATTGCCGGTTTGATGTCGGGATTCTTGCTCAGCAACCAGAGGCTTCCGCGCGACTTCGTGCGCGGGATGTTCGGCGTCATGCAGATCACGTTTTCGGGCACGGGATAGCCAAGTCGCTCCGTGTTGAACGTAAACGGCAACTGATAGGTGTGGTACATCAGATCCGGGCGATCGTCGACCTTGAGTCGATTGACGAAGAGGGCACAGTCGGCGCCCATCGCTGTCTGTGGTCCGAGCGGCTTCTTGAGCTCCCACATGATGATCGACTCCGGATGATCGAGGATCTCGCCGCCGACGCCAGGTAGGTCGTGCTGTACCGCGATGTCCAGTTCGTGCAGGTCATCCGCCGGGCCAATGCCCGACAACAGCAGCAGTCGGGGCGAATCGATCGCACCCGCACAGAGAATCACCTCGTGGCTTGCGCGGTACGTAACAGGACCGTCTGGCCCCTCACAGCGCACGCTGCGGGCGTGGCCGCTCTCGAGCCCGATATGGAGCGCGCGCGTATCGCAGATGACATGGAGATTGTCGCGCGTGTCCATGATCGGATGGAGGTAGGAAACGCTGGCCGAAGAGCGGACGCCGGTGTCGGGGTCGTAGGCAACATCCAGGAAGCCAGCGCCGTCACTGAACGGCTGCGCATTCCAGTCGGGGCTCTTCTGCACACCCGTCGCGGCGACAGCAGACTCGATCCAGTCGGGAAGAATCGGATCGCGATCCTGCTCGGGCACGATCTGATGTTTGTTGGGGAGCTTCGCGTAGTACTGCTCCATGTCAGCACCCTCCCACCCTTCCGCGCCCTGGCTTGCCCAGTCATCCCAGTCGCCTGGGAGGGGCTTAAACCAGATCATCGTGTTGTGGGAAGAGCAGCCACCCAACACCTTCGCGCGGGAATGCACGATGTGGGAGTTGCCGCGTGGCTGGATCTGAGTTGTGTACTTGTAGTCGAAGTCGCTTTCGAGCAGCTCGAGCCAGCGCTTGAGCTTGAGCACCTCGTCGTACGGGCGGTCATCCGGCCCAGCCTCGATCAAGGCCACCGAGACGTCGGGATTCTCGCTCAACCGTGCGGCAATCACCGAACCTGCCGTACCACCACCAACGATCACGTAGTCAAACTCGGTCGCCATCTGTTCCCCTCCTAGGTGCACGCTCCATCGGAAGCGTACCCGTGGCAGCCGAGAATGTCAGGTGCTGCGTCGCAGCGGCGATGGCTCGACCCGCAAGATCTTTGCCACCGAGGCTGGCAAGACCCAGTTGTAGTCGCCGGCAATCCTCATGAATGCCGGTACGAGCAGCATCCGGATCAGCGTGGCGTCGATCAAGATGCCAGCGGCGAGCCCAAGACCAAACTGTTGGAAGGCAACCAGCGAGCCAAGCAGGAAGCCCGTGAAGGCAGCAACGAGAATGATTGCTGCGGCGGAGACGAGGCGGCCCGTGAGTTGGAGGCCACGACCCACAGCCTCACCATTTGAGGCTCCTTCGTCATACAGTTCACGCATGCGCGTCACGAGGAACACCTCGTAGTCCATCGACAGCCCGAACAGCATCGCGAACAGGAAGATCGGGATCCAGGCCTCGATCTGATCGGTCGTTTGGAGCCCGGCCCACTCCCCCCAGCCGAACTGAAAGACCAAGACGAGAATGCCGTACGCCGCCGAGACGCTTAGCACGTTGAGGAACACGGCCTTGAGAGGCAGGAGCAGCGACCGGAACGCTCGCACGAGCAAGATGTAGGAAATCAGCAAGACCACGGCTATCAGCCAGGGAAAGACGCCGTAGATCTGATCGATAAAGTCGACGCCCGCTGCTGGTCCACCACCGACCAGCACCGTCGTGCCCGTTGGGAAGTCCGCCTCTGGGACGTACGTACCGCGGATGCGTCGAGCAAGCTCCTGAGCCGATTCCGATCCATAGGCCTCTTTGCTGGCGGCAAAGATTACGGCGTACTGCTGGTTCTTATTGACCAGCCCGGCGGCGGTTGCACGCTTGCGTGCCTCCGGGGTATCGCCCTCTATGAGCAGGTCTGCAGCAGAGCTGACTGCGCTCGGCACCGTCGACATCGCCGAATCCTTGCGTAGCTCATTCTGCAAGCGATTCATGGCCGCCTGCACGTCGGCGTCCCAGATGCCGCCCGGGCGTCCGCTGTCGACGATGATGGTTGACGGCGCGAGGGTTCCGGCTCCCACCGTGCGCTCCAACTGCTGCAGCCCTTGGACGCTCTCGACGGAGGGTGGAAGGCCAGCGTTGGTCCCTGGCGTCAAGGCAATCCAGAAGGTTGGGAGCGCCAGTGCCACGAGGACAGCGGACCCTGCGATGAGGTAGGGCCAAGGACGGGCCATGATCGAGTTGGACAGGCGTACCCAGAAGCCTGTCTCGTTGTCCATGCGGGCGTCCAACACCCGCGTTGGGACGACGCGCACCCGAGCGAGCCATGGACCGAGGATCGAAAGCAGCGCTGGCAGCAGCGTGACGGCAGCGACGATCGAAACAAGCGGGATGACGACGCCACCGATGCCAAGCGATCGAATGAAGGGCAACGGCAGCATGATCAGACCGGCGAGGCCGACAGCGACGGTCAGGCCGCTGAACACGACGGCGTGACCTGCAAAGCGCATCGTGGGGTCGAGCGCGGCGCGGACCTCAGCCCGATCCAGTGGCACGCGCCGGGCATCTCCGAATGCTCCCGACTCGGCGAGCTTCTGCCGCTGGATTGTCAGCATCTCCTCGCGGAAGCGATAGACCACGAGCAGTGAGTAGTCGATC
Organism: Gaiellales bacterium; assembly: GCA_964203735.1. Classification (GTDB taxonomy): domain Bacteria; phylum Actinomycetota; class Thermoleophilia; order Gaiellales; family F1-60-MAGs149; genus F1-60-MAGs149. Next base: position 11,877 of record CAXNNM010000008.1, read on the forward strand.
GCAATCCCGATGCCGATCAACTCGACCAGATTGGTGACGTAGATCGCCATATCCATCTGATGTGCCGCGATCCAGACGACACCGAGCGTTGTGGGGATTGTGGCGAGAACGAACACGAAGGGCACGAGCGTCGAGACCAGGGTGCCGAAGATAAACAGCAGCACGATGATCGCGATCGGGATCGTGATCATGAGGCCCCGCTGCAAGTCGTCGGCGATCACCGGCTGCAGATCGCGATTGATTGCCGTCTGCCCTGTCAGATAGGTCGTGACGCCCGGAATTGGTCCGATTGCCGCCCGCATCTTGGGAACCTTGAGCTGTGCTGCAGCGGGCTCGAGCGTGGTTCCAATCCCCACATAGGTCAGGGACCCACTGGTCTGCAGCGCGGCTGCGCGTGCCGAACCGAGTACCTCCGCAGCCCGCGCGGCCGCGGCCTCGGTGGCTTTGACCTGTGCCGGAGTCGGAGCCTTCCCGTTCTCCGTGGCCGCGACCAGCACGAACGACGAGTCGCCGCGCTGTCCAAAGTCATTCTCAAGCAGTTCCAGCACCTGGGTGGACTCCGTGCCAGGGATGTCGAAGCGGTTCGAGAGGAGATCGTTAAGACCGACACTCGCATACGCGCTGATGGCCACGATCACGAGCCAGCCAGCTATTACAGGCCAGCGGAAGCGATCAGAAAATGCGGAGAGCCAAAGCATCAGGGAATTACAGAGCCGTTCGTGTGCGGGACTACAGACAGTTTGTCAGACACCTGGGTACGGATATCCCTACACGTGCGGCCTGCCTATCCAGCGAGTTGAAGATCGCGACAGATCAGGTCGGCCGCGATCTTGCCGGACAGCAGTACGAGCGGCAACCCTCCCCCAGGATGAGCGCTACCGCTTGCGAGGTACAGCCGCTCGAAGGCGGGCGATGCGTTGCGTGGTCGCAGAAAGGCAGCCCGCGGGCCCATCGACGCGGTTCCGTAGATTGCGCCGCCTGGAGCTCCGGTCAGTCGTTCGAGGTCGGCTGGCGTGCGTCGAATGATCGTCCGCGCACGTTCGCGAGCCTGAAGACCGAGCGCATCGAGGCGATCGAGAATGCGCTCCTGGTAGCGCTCGCCCTCAGCCTCCCAATCGACGGGGCCATTGCGCGGTGCGTTGACGAGGACGAACCACGACTCGTCACCGTCGGGTGCGCAAGACGGATCCGTCGCAGCGGGGTTACAGAGATAGATCGTTGGCGTGTTGGGGGGCTGTGGATCGTCAAAGATGTCGGCGAACTCTGCTCGATAGTCGCGTGGAAACCAGATGTTGTGATGAGCCAGGCCCGCTGTTCGACCTGCCATCCCGAGCATCAGCACAAAGCCCGAGAGGCTAGCGGGAGCCGCGGCAATCTGGGCGGCCTGTTTTGGTGCGCTGACCAAACCGTCGTAGAGGTCGGCTGCATCGCAGTTTGCGATCACCGCATCGGCCGGAAACACCTCACCCGCCGCCGTCTCGACGCCGACCGCACGCCCGTTCTCGGTCACGATCCTGGTGACAGGCGTGGAGCATCGGACCTCTCCCCCCTGCTCTCTGATTACGTCGCTAAGCACCTCGGCAATCCGATGCATGCCGCCGATGGGATGCCAGGCACCGTAGGCAGACTCCGTGTACGGAATCACAGACAACGTCGCGGGTGCCCGCGCGGGGTCCGAGCCGGAATAGGTCGCGTAGCGATCGAGCAGTTGGCGAAGACGTGGGTCGCGGAAGTGGCGGGCGCCATAGCGTTCGAGCGTTGTATGGGCCAAGATGTCGCGCGGATCGATTGGACGCCCACTACGGCGCGCGAGCTCGATCGGGCCACTGATTGCCGCGGAGAGAAACAGGGGAAGCGAAAGATCCCACGTCCGCTTGCCCTGGGCCAGCAAGCTATGCCATGCCTGTCCTGCACCATGCTCGAGCGCCTCAAAGGCGGCCGCCGTGGCGTCCGGATCGGCGTGCGTCGCCAATGCCGTTCCGTCGTCCCAGTGGTACTGGCAGAGAGGATCCACGCGGCGGACGTCCAGCCGGTCGCTCAACGTCACACCTGCCGTCGCCAATGTCTCCTCGAGCGTAAAGGGCATCGTCAGAAGCGACGGTCCGGTATCAAAGGTGTGCCCTTCAGAGCGCGCAATACCAAGCTTGCCACCAACCTGAGCAGCAGCCTCAAGGACGAGTACGTCGCAGCCCGCAGCGGCCAGCCGCACGCCGGCCCCAAGGCCGCCAACTCCCGCACCGACGATGACGACGCGTGTCATGCCGTGGCACTCCCGGTCCATTGACGAAGCAGCGCCGGCACCGTCAGCAGGCCCATCGCGATGAAGGAGGCGATGGCGACGGTCCAGCCGGCGAAGAACAGCGCGTGAGCGACGGTCTCGCCGATCCACGTCCAAGCGAATAGCAGCGGTCCCAACAGATCGGTCAAGGTCCAACGGCTCGGGCGGCCCGGTGGGTGGGCACCGAGTGACCACCACCCAAACAGAACCACACCGACTGCGAACCAGCCCACGAAGTTGATCAACGGAAT
>CAXNNM010000009.1:0-13922 GCA_964203735.1 Gaiellales bacterium
CATGGGCGACGTCGAACCGCGTTCGGGCTCCTGCTGATCCTGGGTTGCGAGCGCCTGCTGCGTGAGGGACGCCTCCACGGCCCTCCGGCGCGTCTGGCCGCCGCTCAGATTCAGGCGGCCCGCCTGCTCGCCGTGCCCGTCACGGGCGCGCGCTGGAAGACGCGACGAGGAGACGTCTTGCGCCGAGACGGCGACGACCTCGCCGCTGCACTTGCCGACAAAGCCGCTGGCCTAGAGGCCTCCCCCGCCGGCTCGCTGATTGCCGCCTGCGACCTGCTCGAAGAGGTCATCGAGTGGCTCGCTGCCGGCGAGCTGCGTGGCGCTGCTGCCCCCGCAGCAATTGACAGGCTGCGCGTGGCCCAGGTGTTGCTTAGAGAGCACCAGTTCGATGCGTCGGACCTCGAGGATCTCGAGCCACCCTCGCAGCACGAGCTCGTCCTCGACGAGCCGTCGTCGTCGTCGACACCGACGGCGTGGGTCGACGAGGACTAGTTGTGCTCCGTTGGGAATTCCTCCTGACAAGGCCTTCTGACACACCAGCCACTATTGTTCAGCGGTCCAGGCCACGCTAGGACCGCTGAACCACCCCCATCCCCTCCGGTTACGGCGCCGTGACGGTCAGTACAACTGGGAGGGAGTAGACCATCTGCGAGGTTCCGGGCACGACCTGAGTCGGCAGAATGGCTCCCGCAACAACCTCAACGGATGCCGTCTGTCCCGACTTCGCTCCGGACCACGAGAGGACTCCTGCTGGCGACAGCGTGAGGCCCTGCGGCACCGAGCTGTTTGTCTGCGGGGACCATCCGGGGACGGCTGGCGTCGTCGAGTTGGTAATAGCCCACGTGCAGCCGGATGACGGGCAATTGGTCGCCGTCAGCGTCGCATTCGTAGAAACGTTGCTGTTCGCCGGCTGCGCGATTACCGGTGCTCCTGGCACCGCACCACCCTGCAGCCACGGGCGCGACTTGAGCCACGCGATCGGCGGAGTCGACTGGCACCCGTCCGTGGCAGCCCCACTGGTCGTAGTACCAATCAGGGGAGTAACCGTCTTGGAACCGCCGCCGAGCGTACCGCCCGTGTTCTTCGTCCACGGACTGGGGCTGTAGACAGCGTTGTGGGCCGTGTAATACCCATACTTGTAAAGGGTTTGGCCGCCGGAATTTGTCGAAGACTGAACCCCGCATGCGGACGGGCCCGAGCTGGATTCAATTTCGCCGTCTGCCCCAAGGATTTGGTACGTCACGTGTCCCTTAGCATCCGATGATGTTGACGAGACGGTAGCGGGCGAACTTGCCGTTGCAGGATTCACAACCGCGTTGAGCCACCCGTTGAAGAACGTCTTGAAGACGTCGTAACCGCCGATCACCGGGTCAGAGTCGCAGTTGCCATTGCAGCTTGGTGCACCAGTCGCCAGAGCCTGCCGCGCACCGTAATACTGGTACGGAGGACCAATCGTCGTAGCAGGCTGGTTATTGAACGATGCGAAGGCATTCGCCGCATTCCAGCGACTGTCGTACTTATTGATGTTGCTCCCGTTGAGATAATTGGTCGTCAACGAGGTCGGGGATTTGCTGTACGCCGTGGTCGAGATGCCAAAGATGCCGGGAACGGCGCTGATCGCAAGCCCGCTGATGGCGTTCGGATTCGTCGAATTCCCCGCCTTGAACGAAGCAACCTCATCGGTGTACACGTCGCCGGGCCAGACATTGATGATGTTCTGCTGCCACTGACAGAACAGTGTCGACTGTCCGTTGGCGGCAAGATCACTCAGGCTCGGCGCGTGGAAGCACGGGGGACCCCACTTCATCTGCAGCGACGGCACAAAGTTGGCGTTCTGCAGTAGTCCCTGCCAATTTAGGTAGTCCGTCTCGAGCGCTGCCTGCTGGTACATAAAGGTGCTGTAGTACTGAAGAAAGTACTGCAGGCTCTCCACCGACGAAGGCTCGAGCGCCGTCGAATCCGACGACAGGTACGTGCCACTCTCGTAGTTCGCTACAACAACAGGCCACGCCGGTGTGGAGCCGCCATTCGCATTGAACAGGGTCTGATTGATGATCCCATTACAAATCGTGCTGTTCATGGTTTCGACTTGAGGGAACCACTGCAACAGATTCGCATTTTGCGTCGAGAGGGTATACGCCGGATTCCCCGGGTTGTTCTGCGCATTGCTGATGAATGTCTGATAATCGGTCCATCGTGACGCAATCGCAGAAACGCAATTCTGCAGTGGCTGGAGCGCTGTTATCTGCGTGAGCTTGTTGAGCGTCGTCTGGAGCTGCGCAAGCTGCTGCGAGATGCAGGTGAGCTGGCTCGAGACCGACATGATCACGGAGGAATTCGTCATGCCCGGTTGCGTGGCAAACATCATTCCCGCCACCCCAGTGAGCAAGGTGTACGGATCAGAGGTCGCCATGGCCGTTGCTGTTCCGGCTGCCATATATACGCCGTATTGCGCCACGATCGCGTTCTGTGCCGCATTCGACGGCGGCAAGATGTTCGCGGGGCACGGAGCGGCCGCAGCTGCTCGTACGGTGCTGCTCGACGACGTGTAGGTGGGATGCCGGTCGGGACTTGTTCCCCGGAAACCTGGGAATCGCCGACCATCGCCGAGGCGGGCAACGAGATCATCGACAAGAACGTCGTACCCACCAAGGGCTTCCGCCCGCTTCATCAGCGTGGCCCCGCGCAGCGTGTGCGTCCCGTAGCGGACCTGCATCCAACCCAACTGCGGGCTGAGGCCGAGCCGCTGATACACGCGTCGCTCGATCGACTTGACCTTCCCACCTTGGAGCGCTCGGTAACGAGCCGCGACGGTCGTCGCGAAACTCACCAACAGGAGCCCATCGGCTCGCGTGGTGCGGCTTGTGATTGCCTGAAGATGACCTTCGAACGGCTTGCCCCGCACCGTCCCGCCTGCGGTCGAGAGTAAGAACGGCAACCGCCCCGTACTAACTGCGATCTGACCCGCTCCGGCATTGACGGTACGGCCGGTGCCAACGATCTTTCCATCGGCATCGGTAACGGTGACCGTCGCCGCATCCAGCGGCGTCATTGGCGCCACCTGCGCACTGATCTGAATGATCCGCTCCTTGCCCAGAGACGGCTTAACCTTCGCGGCCGCCGTCCCAACCAACGACAACGCCACCACCACGACCGCCCCAACCAGCATCAGACTTCGCAGCGATCGATGACGCATCAGACTTCTCCCTCACCCACAAACGTGGCTTGACGATAGTTGACAGCAAAACGCCCTGTCAATTCTGCGTGCGATCCCCGACGCAAACGCTCCGCTCGAAAACCCACTCCTAAAACATCCAAGTCAATCCCCGTCGAGCAGACCCTCAAGGCCCGTCACGAGCGTCGCGCTCGCGGGATGCTCCCAGTCGACGTGCAGCGCCGTGATCGCGACGTAACCATCCGCAATCGCCTCAAAATCTGTCCCCGGTGCGCGGTGATAGTCCGCGTCACCTGCGTAGAGACGAAAGCGCTGCTTGCCCTCGCGTTCCTCGGCGAGTTCGATCTGGTCGGCCCAGATCCGACGACCAAGTTTGCAGACGCGTAGGCCCTGGGGCGTACCTGTCGGACAGTTGAGATTGACAAGCATGTCCTTGCCGAAGGTGCCAGCAGCAAGCAGCGTGGCAAGGCGAGGCACAATCCGCTCGGCCGTCGCAAACTCGTATTCACCATCGCGCGTGTGATGCAGCTCGCCACCGGTCGATTGTTGCGAAATCGCGAGCCCCGGATAGCCGAGCAGGATCCCCTCCATCGCTGCGGCGACGGTGCCCGAGTAGGTGACGTCATCGCCGAGGTTGAGCCCAAGGTTGGCCCCCGCAACAACGAGCTCGAAGGACGAGCCAGGTTCGCGCGCCTCGGCAAAGCGCACGCAGTCGACCGGTGTTCCGCCGACAGCAAACGCCTGCGCTGCGCCCGGCACCTCGCGCTCCTCGACCTCGAGCGTGCCGCGGATCGTGATGCCACGAGCAACCGCACTCTGATTCGTCGCGGGCGCGACGACCAGCACCTCCGCGACCGTACTCAGCGCACGCGCAATCGCGTGGAGCCCCGGCGAGTCGATGCCGTCGTCGTTCGTCAGGAGCACACGCATGAGACATGCAGGTTACGCGTACCCCTATGCTGCCCGCGTGAGTGCAGGAGAAACCATGAGTGGCTTCACCCGCTCCGAACGCGTCCAGTTCAGCCTCATCTCCCTCGTCGCGGTAGCGGCGATTGGACTCGAGGTGATTCATGCCAACTCGGTCCTGATCTTTATCGTGGCGGGACTCGCAGTCGCAGGGATGGCGCACATCCTCGGCGTCGCGACAGAGCAGGCCGGCGAGGTGGCGGGCCCGCGGATCTCCGCGCTCCTCAACGCCACCTTCGGCAATGCCGCAGAGCTGATCATCGTTGTGCTCGCGATTCGCCAAGGCGGCGAGCTGATCGACGTCGCGCGCTACTCGATTATCGGCTCGGTGATGGGCAACATCCTGCTGATCCTCGGCGCCTCGCTGCTCGTCTCTGGCATTCGCCACGGGCGCCAGAGCTTCAACGCCGTGATCAGCGGCGTCAACGGCACGATGCTGCTCTTGGCGACTGCTGCGCTCGCCTTGCCGACGCTGTTTACGATCGTCTTGCCCGCCGAGACGAGCGGCGCAGTCAGCATCTCGCACGGCGTGGCCATCGTGATGGCCGTGTTGTACGGCCTGTACCTCTTGCACGCCTTCCGCTCTCCCGACGAATCGGCCGCCGCCGAAGGGCACGCACATTGGACGCCCCGCCTCTCGATCATCGTGTTGGTCGCCTCGGCTGCAGTCACCGGCCTCCTGTCCGAGTTCCTCGTGACAGCAATCGAGCCGACGATCGAGGCCACGGGTATCTCGGCAGTGTTCGTCGGCCTGATCATCGTGCCGCTCGTCGGCAACATCGCCGAGCATTTTGCTGCCATCAAAATTGCCGCCAAAGGCGACCTCGATTTTGCGATGGGTATCGCCTTCAACTCGGCTCTCCAGGTCGCTCTTGCCGTGACGGCCGTCGCCGTTGCTGCGGGCTTCATCTTCGGTCACGAGTTGACGCTCTCGTTTGGTGCGCTCGAGATGGCAGTGCTGATTGCCGCGGCAATCCTCGCCGCTTTCATCGCCACCAACGGCCACGCCACGTGGCTCGAGGGTGCCGAGCTGATCGCGATCTATGTGATCGCGGCGCTCGCCTTCTGGTACGTCTAGTCGTTCCCCGAGCGACGCGGGTCTGATCCCGAGCCGGTGACGAAGTCCACGTGGACGAGGCAGAGCGCGTGGGCGGGTGCCGTCCAGCCTGCCTCCGACCGCAGCGCGCCCGTTAGGAGCGCAGGAAACAACTCTGGCGCGTTGCCCCTGTCACCGCGCGCCGTCACGATCATCGTGCCTACAAGCGTGCGCACCATGTGGCGTAGAAACGCGTTGGCCGTAATTTCAAAGCGGATTCCGGTGTCCGTCTCGAGCCACCGGGCCGTCTGCACGGTGCGCGTAAACGTCTTGTGCTCCGTCTCCGCTGGGGTGAAGGCGCGAAAGTCGTGCTCGCCAACGATCGATGCCGCCAACGTGTCGAGCACTGCGCGGTCCAACTGGCGGGGCTCGTGCAGCTCGCGGCGACACTGCAGCGGGTCGCGCAGTTGACCGAGCCGCACGTCGTACGTGTACGAGCGGCTACGTGCCGAGAAGCGCGCACTAAAGTCGGCTGGCACCTCGTCGGCAGCAGTGACCACGATGTCGGTTGGCAGGATGTCGTTGAGCGCACGCGGCAGCGCAGCCGTCGGCGGACCGCCCTGCCGCAAGACGCTGACAACCTGCCCCGTCGCGTGCACCCCCGCATCGGTGCGCCCAGCCACCACGACGTCGCCCCGGGCATCGTGGAGGCGGTCGATCGCGCGGGTCAGCTCGCGTTCGATCGTGCGCGCGTGTGGCTGCTGCGCCCAGCCATTGAACCCCGTGCCGTCGTAGGCGACCTGCAGGCGCGTATTGATCACAGGATGGGATCGATGCGGTCCAGGAGCTGGGCCGCACCACCGCCCCGCGCCACGATGATCAGACAGCCAACGGCCAGCAAGGCACCACCGATCAGTGGCGCGCCACCGTCGACGCGACCAGCCGTTGCCACAATTACGAGTGCCACAACGAGCACAACGAATGCCGACAGGCGACTCGCCACGCCGAGCATCAGCATCAGTCCAAACAGCACGAGCAGCACCACGCCGATCCAGGTCAGCAGCGACGGCGCTGGCAGACCCCACTCCTCGGCGTGCACCGCCACCATCGCATGCCCACGCAGGTTGAGAACGCCGACAACCAAGGCCGCCACCCCCACGAGCACCCGTACAAACAAGAGCACGACGACATTGAGCCCACGCGAGCGCGGAGTCGTCTCGGGAATACCCAGATCGATCAGGTTGCGCTGACTCTGTGGGTCAAACACGATGACGCCTCTACGACTCGATCACTGCGCCAGCGTCGATCTGCGTACCCTCGATCACTGCGCGTAGCGCTGGCTCAAGCGCTTCGAAGGCCACCGACGGCACGGTGCAGACGATCGCATACCCGGACCCACCAATCGTCGTCAGCCCAACGAGCTGCCGCAGGCGCAAGCCGGCTGCCTCCCACTCGACCGTGCGTAGATGACCAGGCGCACCGCTAATCTCGATGTGCTCGACAGGTCGCGACTCTTGAACGGGAATCTGGTCCGCCAACTTCTGCACCCAGCCGCTCGAGAACCCTCCGAGCCCCATGCTGTTGCAGAGCGTCTCGCGCGTCACCACCACATTCGGTTGCGCGCCCTCCGTCAACGGTCCGACGATCGTCAAGACAGTCCGATCCTCCCAGCCCTCAGGCTGCGGAATCGTGACCGTACCGGACGTGATGTGGGTGGTATCGCTCATGCCCACCGCCCACGCACGGTTAGATCACTCGACCCACTCGAGGATTGCCATCTCGGCGTTATCCCCGGAGCGAGGTCCAAGCTTGACGATCCGGGTGTAGCCACCCGGGCGCTCGGCGAACTTCGGTGCGACCTCGGCAAACAACGCGTGCACGACGTCGCCGCTGCGCAGATAGGCCTTAGCCTGCCGGCGAGCGTGCAAGTCGCCACGCTTACCGAGCGTGACCATCTTCTCTGCGATCGGCCGCACTTCCTTAGCCTTGGCGAGCGTCGTCGTGATCCGACCGTGCTCAACGAGCGAGCCAGTCAGATTCGAAAACAGCGCCTTGCGGTGCGCGGAATCGCGCCCAAGGACGCGGCCTTTGCGTGCGTGTCGCATGGTTAGCCCTCGTCCCCGCGCAGCCGCAGACCATGAGCACCGAGTGCAGCACGAATCTCGTCGATCGACTTGCGACCGAAGTTCGGGATGGCGGCGAGGTCACGATCCGACTTGGCGACGAGGTCGCCAACCGTCTCGATGCCAACGCGCTTGAGGCAGTTGTACGAGCGGACGCCAAGCTCGAGCTCTTCGATCAGGATGTGCTCCATCCCGTTCGTCGGGGCGACGTCGTACTCGGGCATGCTCACCTCGAGGCTACGGGCCAACTCGGCCGTATCCATGTTGGCGAAGATGTTGAGCTGACGGATCAGAATTTCGGCAGCTTTGGTGACTGCGTCCTTCGGATCAATCGCGCCGTTCGTCTTGACGTGCAGCGTGAGCTTGTCGAAGTCCGTGTCCGAACCAACGCGCGCCGGCTCGACCGTGTACGTGACACGGCGGACGGGCGAGAAGATCGAGTCGACGGGGATCACACCGATCGTCGTCTCGAAGTCCTTGTTCTCGGAGGCAGGTACGTAGCCACGGCCGCGACCAATGGTCAGCGACATCTCGAGCTTCGACTTGGCAGCGAGATTGCAGATCACAAGATCCTTGTTGAGGATCTCAACGGGACCAGCAATTGCAATATCGGCAGCCGTCACGACGCCAGGGCCGGACTTGATGATGTCAGCCTCGACCTCGGGAGCATCACCCTCAATGTTGAGGATCAGGCCCTTGAGGTTCAGGATGATGTCGGTGACGTCCTCGCGGACACCCGGCACCGTCGTGAACTCGTGCTGCACGCCCTCGATGCGGACGCTTGTGACAGCAGCGCCCTCCAACGAGGAGAGCAACACGCGACGAAGCGAGTTGCCGAACGTGTAGCCGAAGCCACGCTCGAGGGGCTCCACAACGAAGACTCCCTCAGTAGCGGAGACCTCTTCATGGACGATCTGTGGCATCTGGAATTCAAGCATGCGGGTGCTCACTTCGAGTACAGCTCCACGATCAGCTGCTCTTGGACAGGGGTATCGATCTCCTCACGGTCAGGCATACGAACGACCTTGCCCGTGAGGTTGTCATGGTCGGCCTGCAGCCAGTTGGCTACAGACGCCGTGAGGTCTGTCGCGTTGCGGACCGCGACCTCGCCTGCTGCACCGGGGCGCAACGAAACGATGTCATCTGTCCGAACTTGGTACGAAGGGATGTTGACCCGACGACCGTTGACATGGAAGTGGCCGTGGCGCACGAGCTGACGAGCCTGCGCACGCGACGCGGCGAAACCGAGGCGATAGACGACGTTGTCGAGGCGCAGCTCGAGGAGGCGCAAAAGCTCCTCACCCGTGATGCCCTGGCGACGCGAAGCCTTCGCGTAGTAGTTGCGGAACTGCTTCTCCAGCACGCCGTAGTAGCGGCGCGCCTTCTGCTTCTCGCGCAACTGCAGCAAGTACTCAGACTGCTTGATGCGTCCGCGGCCATGCTGGCCTGGCGGATAGGAGCGGCGCTCAACGGCGCACTTCTCGGTCAGACAACGCTCGCCCTTGAGGAACAGCTTGACGCCCTCACGGCGGCACTGACGACACTTAGGATCGGTAACTCGAGCCATCTTCTACAGTCTCCTTAGACCCGGCGCCGTTTGCGGGCACGGCAGCCGTTGTGGGCCTGCGGGGATACGTCGCGGACACCGATGATCTCGAGTCCAGCAGCCTGAAGGGAGCGCATCGCGGTCTCACGACCGGAGCCGGGACCCTTCAGAAACACTTCGATCTTCTGGAGACCGTGCTCCATACCCTCACGCGCACAAAGGTCGGCGGTCACCTGAGCGGCGAACGGCGTCGACTTGCGCGAACCCTTGAAGCCAGCGGCGCCAGCACTCTTCCACGCGAGGACGTTGCCTTCGCGGTCGGTCAGAGCGACGATCGTGTTGTTGAACGACGTCTTGATGTGGGCCTGGCCAATAGCGATATTCTTGCGCACCTTGCGACGCGTGCGACCGCGAGTACCACCGGGTTTTCGGGGAGGAGCCATGAAGCGGGTCGATCCTTTCCTTAAGCCTTACGGCTGCGCCCGACGGTCTTCTTCGGGCCTTTCCGGGTACGCGCGTTGGTCTTGGTGCGCTGACCGTGGACGGGCAGGCCACGACGGTGACGAACACCGCGGTAGCAGCCAATCTCCATCAGGCGCTTGATGTTTGCGGAGCGCTCGCGGCGCAGGTCGCCTTCGACCTGGACGTTGGAGTCGATGTACGCACGAATGCGGGCAACTTCTTCGTCGGTTAGATCGCGGACCTTCTGCTCCGAGCCGATACCGAGTTCCTTGCAGACGGACTGCGCGGTCGAGCGGCCGATGCCGTAGATGTACGTCAGCCCAATCTCAACGCGCTTTTCCCGGGGGATGTTGACTCCAGCGATACGTGCCATGACTACCCCTGACGCTGCTTATGACGAGGATTCGGGCAAATTACGTGCACCACGCCGGAACGCCGAATCACTCGGCATTTGTCACACATCGGCTTAACGCTGGGACGCACCTTCATGGAACCCTCGGGTGATCTAGATCGGTAACTGGACTGCGCAGAGCGTGTCGCGAGACACTCTCCGAGCGCGGAAGCGCACGGTAGCAGAACCCTGAAAGCTGATGCGTCAGGCACATTAGATCTCGGCGTCCACAATTGACGTTCCTTGAGCCAATGTGAGGATCCGCGGGCCGTCATCCGTAATCGCCACCGTGTGCTCAAAATGGGCTGCTAGCGACGAATCAGTGGTAAAGATCGACCATCCATCCTCGTCGACGACGATGTCGTACGCGCCGGCCGTGATCATCGGCTCAATTGCCAGCGTCATGCCCGTTTTGAGCTCGGGACCCGTGCCTGCATCGCCGTAATTGCGGACCTGAGGGTCTTCGTGCATCGAACGACCAACGCCATGCCCCACCAGATCGCGTACGACGGCAAAGCCTGCCGCCTCCACCACTCCCTGCACGGCATGACCAATATCGCCGACCCGCCCACCGACCTGGCAGACCTCAACCGCGGCTGCGAGCGACGCCTGGCAGGTACGAAGCAAGGCCTTCGTCGCTTCGGGCACCTCGCCGATCATGATCGTGACGGCGGAATCGCCGACGAACCCCTGGCGCGTCACGCCGACGTCAATCGAGAGAATGTCACCCTCCTCAAGCACGATCGCGTCACTCGGAATGCCATGCACAATCATGTCGTTCGGCGAAGCACAGATCGAACCGGGAAAACCGTGATAGCCCTTGAACGTCGGCACACCACCGGCAGCGCGGATGTGGCGTTCGGCAATCTCGTCCAGATCGAGCGTCGACATACCGGGCCGCGCGCTCTCAGCGAGCAGGCCAAGCGTCTCTGCGACGATCGCGCCAGCCGCTGCCATCCGGTCGAGATCGTTGGGCGACTTGCGGTTGATCACGCAGGCAGAGCCGCGTCGAGCCGTGCGGCGACGTCGTCGGTGGTACCCATGCCGTCGATCAGGACCTCGCGCACGCCAACCTGCTGGTAGTGCTCGCGGACAGGCAGCGTCTGCGCGAGGTAGACGTTGCGATAGCGATTGCGCACGACGTCGGCCTCGTCGTCAGGGCGGCGCTCAAGCGGCAGTCCCTCGTCGTCATCGACGCCGGGCACCTTCGGTGGGTCGTAGAGCTCGTGGTAGATGCGCCCGTTCTTGGCAACGAGACGGCCAGAGATGCGCCGCACCACCTCCTCCTCGGAGACATCGAGCACGAGCACGCAGTCGAGCGGTCGGCCGCGCTCGGCCAGCATCTGGTCGAGCGCAACTGCCTGGGGCACGGTGCGCGGGAAACCGTCGAGCAAAAAGCCACCCGCCGCATCTGGCTCGGCGATGCGCTCACCAAGCATCCGCACGACGAGATCGTCGGGGACGAGCTCGCCCGCATCCATGTAGCCCTTGGCTTCGATGCCGAGGGCCGTGTTGCCCTTCACGTGCGCGCGCAACATGTCTCCGGTCGCGATATGAGGCACCGCGAGCCGCGCAGCGAGCCGTGGGGCTTGCGTGCCCTTGCCTGCTCCGGGCGGGCCGAAGATGAGATACGCGCCGGGCACTGCTACTTCAGGAAGCCGTCGTAGTGGCGCATCATGACCTGCGATTCCATCTGCCGCATGGTGTCAAGCGCGACGCCGACGATGATTAGGATTGATGTACCTCCGAGCGCCTGCCCCACGGCCTGCGAGAACCCACCGTACTTAATGAAGATCGTTGGCAGGACCGCGATCGAGCCGAGGAACAGCGAACCAGGCAGCGTCAGGCGTGTCATCACCCGATCGAGGTACTGCGCCGTTGGTCGACCTGGTCGCACGCCGGGAATGAAGCCGCCGTACTTCTTCAAGTTCTCGGCCTGCTCAACCGGGTTGAACTGCACGGCCGTGTAGAAGAACGAGAACATCACGATCAGCAGGAACTCGAAGATGATCGCAGCCCAACTTGACGGCTGGAACCAGTCCGCGAGGAAGCTGAGCGACGGCACGAGCTGACCGATCGTCGGCGGCAGGAACATCACCGCGACGGCAAAGATGACTGGGATCACGCCCGCCATGTTGACGCGCAGCGGCATGTAGGTGGATCCGCCTTGGGTCATGCGGCGGCCAACCATGCGTTTGGCGTACTGGATCGGAATCCGGCGCTGCCCCTCATTGACGTAGACGACTGCGACCACGACCGCGAGGATGATGATCGGCAAGGACAGCTTCTGGAAGGTCCCCGAGTTGGCCCAGGCCCGCACACCGACGGGCAGCGAGACGAGAATCGAGGCGAAGATCAGCAGTGACTGGCCGTTGCCGATACCGCGCTGCGTGATCAACTCGCCCATCCACATCAGAATCGTCGTACCCGCCGTCAGCGTCACGACGATCAAGATGAAGGAGCGCGGCGTCAGGCTCGTCAGCGAGTTCGAGCCGCCGATCACCGAGCCGTTGTGGAACAAGATCACGTAGCCGATCGACTGCAAGAAGGCCAGGATGACGGTGAGATAGCGCGTGTACTGCGTGATGCGCTTCTGCCCGGCCTCGCCCTCTTTTTGCAACGCCTCCAACTGCGGGAGGACGACCGTCATCAACTGCATGATGATCGACGCCGTGATGTACGGCATGATGCCGAGCGCGAAGAACGAGAGGTTCTGCAGCGCCTGACCCGAGAACATGTTCAGGTAGCCGAGAATCGTCGAACCGGCACCACCGCTAAAGAGATTCTGAATCTCAGCGGTGTTGACACCTGGCGTTGGCAGCCACGAACCCGCGCGGTAGAGCAACAGCATCGCCGCTGTAAACAACAGGCGATTGCGAAGCTCCGGAACCCGGAACGAGTTGAGAACTGCAGTCAGCATCCTCGCTGCCTACGCGTCAGATCCGTCCGCCGGGGCGCGCTCGATGACAGCAGCGGTACCGCCAGCAGCCTCGATCTTGGCCTTAGCGGAGGCGGAAAAACCGTGAGCGTGAATCGTCAGAGCGTGCGCAATATCGCCCTCGCCCAAAACTTTCAACGGATGCTTGATGCGACTCAGGAGTCCACAGGCAACCAACATCTCAGGCGTCACCACGGTGCCAGCCGGGAACTTCTCGGCCACATCACCGATGTTGACAATCTCGGTCTGCGTGCGGAAGGGACCCATCGGCATCGACTTCTTCATGTGCGGGCCGCGGAGCTTGCCGGTGCGCATGTAGAGCGGCATCTGCCCGCCCTCGAAGCCAGGTCGCATGCTGTGGGAACCGGAACGCGACTTCTGACCCTTCTGGCCACGGCCAGAGGTCTTGCCCGTGCCGCTACCGTTGCCGCGACCGACGCGCTTGCGCGCCTTCGTGGAACCCGGTGCGGGGCTCAGATTGCTGAGTGTAATGAGTTCGGTCATTTGGCATCTACCTCTTCGACCTTCACAAGATACGACACCTGATGCAGCATGCCCTGCAACGACGCGGAGTCCGTATGGACGCGCGACATGCCAATGCGGCGCAGACCGAGCGCGCGCAACGTGCCGCGATGCTCCTGCTGAACGCCGATCGTCGACTTAACTTGGGTGACCTTCAAGCTCACGCCGATACCTCTTCCGATGCAGCAGCGACGACAGGCGCAGCCGTCGTCTCTGGCTTCTTGGCTCGCTGCGGAAGGATTTCGTGCACCGACTTACCACGCAGCGCCGCGACGTCTTCTGGACGACGAAGGCTGCGCAGACCATTCTCGGCCGCACGGCAGAGATTGATCGGCGTCGAAGTACCCAGCGACTTGGCGAGCACGTCCTTGATACCAGCGAGCTCGAGCACTGCGCGCACGCCAGCACCGGCGATCACGCCCGTACCTTGCGAGGCGGGCTTGAGTAGCACGCGACCGGCGCCATAGACGCCTGTGATCTCGTGGGTGATGGTGGTGTGATGGCGCGGCACCGTGAAGAGGTTCTTCTTGGCATCCTCGATCGCCTTCTGGATCGCCATTGGCACCTCGTTCGCCTTGCCATAGCCAACGCCGACCTGCTCGATCTCGTCCCCGACCACGACCAGCGCGGTGAAGGAGAAGCGGCGGCCACCCTTGACGACCTTAGCGACGCGATTGATCTCGACGACGCGCTCGTGGAGCTCTCGCCCGTGTGCATCCGTACCGACGCGACTTGCCATCAGAACTCGAGACCTCCCTCGCGC
>CAXNNM010000010.1:0-13852 GCA_964203735.1 Gaiellales bacterium
CGCGTTGCGCGACGACAGAGCAAAATCTCGGTGCCCCGTTCGCCATCCCGCAGACAGATCATCACGCTCGCGGTCGCCTCCGGAGCAGGTACCGCAAGCGTCGGTGCGAGGATCTTTGCAAGGAGCTGAATGTCGGGAACGGGCGCCACAGCACGAGCGTACCGGGCGCGCCCCGCTCGGGGTACGCTGCGGGTATGGAACGCATCTGGGCACCCTGGCGGTTGGAGTTCGTCAAAGCCGCATCGGGACACGATCCGCTCGAATGCGTGTTCTGTGCGGCCCCCGGCGACCCCGACGATCAGAAACAGTTGATCCTGCACCGCGGGCCGACCTGCTTCGTGATCCTCAACCTCTATCCGTATACGAACGGGCACATCCTGATTGCGCCGTACCGCCATCTCGCCTCGCCAGGAGAGATGGACGCCGTGGAGCGGGCTGAGCTCTGGGACCTGCTCGATCGGTCGCTTGAGGTACTCGATCGGACGCTCAAGCCACATGGCGCAAATGCCGGCCTCAACCTCGGCCGAACCGCTGGCGCAGGCATCGAAGGACACATCCATCTCCATGTCGTACCGCGTTGGAACGGGGATACGAACTTCATGCCGGTGCTGGCCGATACACGCGTAATGGCTCAACATCTCGACGACACCTGGCGACTCCTGCGGGACGCATGGGTACCCTCTCAGGCATGACGCTCGATCCCGCAATCTTCAAGGCCTATGACGTCCGTGGCATCGTCCCGGACCAGTTCGACCCCGACGGCGCGTATCGCGTAGCCCGCGCCTACGTCGAGGTCTTTCAAGCGAAGCACATCGCGATTGGTCACGACATGCGACTCTCCTCGCCGGCACTGGCCGAGGCGGCGATTCGCGGCGCCACTGATGGTGGGGCGAACGTCGCCGTGTTGGGCGAGATCGGCACCGAGATGCTCTACTTCGCCGTCGCCGACGGTGGCCTTGATGGCGGCATCATCGTGACTGCCTCGCACAACCCGGCCCAGTACAATGGCATGAAGATCGTACGCGCTGAGGCCCAGCCGGTGGGGAGCGCCTCTGGTCTCAACGAGGTCAAGAAGTTGGCCACCGGACCAGCCGAGTTGCCCGCTGTTGCCACGCCCGGCGTCGCCACAGCACTTGAGGTGCTGCCTGCCTACGCCGACAAGATGTTGGGTTTGATTGACGTTCCAGCACTGCGACCTCTAAGCGTCGTGCTCGACGGTGGCAGCGGAATGGCCGGAACGATGCTCGGCCCAATCCTCAAGCGGCTGCCGATCACCGCCCACGAGTACTTCCTGACTCCCGATGGTGCCTTTCCCGACCACCAACCCAATCCGCTGCTGGAGGAGAATCGCCAGTTCGTGATCGGCAAGGTGCTGGAGCACCCTGGCTCGATTGGGATTGCATGGGATGGCGACGCCGACCGCTGCTTCTTTATCGACGAGGAAGGCGAGTTCGTTCCCGGCGATTTCATCACGGCCCTGCTCGCGGAAGAGGTCCTCAAACACCACCCTGGTGCGACCATCCTCTACGACGTGCGCGCCTCGCTTGCCGTCCCCGATACCGTCGCGCGCTGCGGTGGGACGTCGCAGGTCTCGCGCGTGGGCCACGCCTTCATCAAGGTCGCCATCAAAGAATCGGGTGGCACATTCGCTGGCGAGGTCTCTGGTCACTACTACTTTCGCGAGTTCTACGGCGTTGACACGGGCATCCTGCCCGCCCTCTTCGTGCTCCAGCTCGTCTCGCGGAGCGGCACGACCCTGGTCGAATTGCTCCGCCCACTGCGCGAGCGCTACTTCATCACAGGCGAGATCAACTCCCCCGTGCCAGACGTCGCCCTCAAGGTGCAAGAGCTCAAGGACCGCTACGGCCCGGGCGCAACAGTCACTCACCTCGACGGCATCTCGATCGACCACGAGACCTGGCGCTTCAATGTTCGCCCCTCCAACACCGAGCCACTGCTGCGCCTCAACCTCGAAGCTACCACCGAGGCCGAGATGGAGAGCCGTCGCGACGAGGTGCTGGGAGTCATCCGCTCGTGAGCGAGGGAGCCACAGTCGTCGCTGCGATCGAGCAAATCCTCGAGCGTTCAGAGGAGGCCGACCAGATTCTGCTCGGTACGATTGCTGCTCTCAGCTCGCATTACGGGACTGGCGTTGGCATCCGCTTCATCGAAGAGGGCGCATTCTCTGACGGGCCTTGGTCAGGTGAGACCGGTAGCGTGGTGACGGAAGTTGAAGTCCGCTACGACGGCGAACTTGTGGCAATGCTCGTCACTCCAGCGACTCTCGACACCTCAGCTATCGAGACGTGGCAGCAGGTTGCCAATTTGGTTAGCGCCTTTTGTCTCGTCGGCTGGGATATCGGCGGCGAAGATTGGGAGCCGTGAGGCCCTAGACACCGCCGGCGCTCGTACCGCCACGTTGGAGCAACTCGCGATCAAAGGTGTCACGCATCTTGTGCGGGTCGTTGATTCCCCGCAGCGCGAGGTCCGAATCGTTCGTATCCGAACCCGCCGTATCGAACTCAATATCACCGAAGTTGAGGACGCGTCCATAGAGGCCCTGCTTGGTGTTGACGTTCTGAATGCGATCGATGCTGGCACTGCGTTCGTTGCGATTCGCAATACCTCGCCGCACAAGGACACGCCGGTCCGTGACGGTGTAATGGCTGTCGAGGCGCTTGATCCACGCGAGCACCACGATGACAGCAATGAAGACTACCGTGACCGCGAAGAACCATGAGATCGAAACGTCTACGACGAGACCGAGCAGAATGCCAACGATCAATGGCAGCAAGCCGACGATCCCCCATTTAAGGAGAAACGAAATCGACCACTTCCAGGTCGGACGCCCCTCCCAAATCAGTTTTTCGCCTTCCAGAATCTCTGCCATTCTGTGCCCTCCTATAGTGCTGACTGAACGGTATCGCACCGACCCGCGGTGTGTAAACACCTCGCCATAGGTGGTAGATTCCGCGCATGGCAACAGTTGACGTCTGTGTAATTGGCAGTGGCCTCGTCGGTGCGTCCACCGCGAACGCTCTCGTACGCCAAGGAGTCGGCCGTGTCCTGCTCCTCGACCGCGGCAACGCTGGTGGCGGCGACTCTGCGTTGACCTTCGGCATGGTCCGGCGCCACTACACAAACCCCGTGCTGATTCAGCTGTCGATGGCCGGCACTGAGATCCTCGCCCATTGGGACGACGAGGTCGGAGTCGGTAGCAGTGCGTATGTACCGACTGGCTATCTGTTGCCCGTGCCAGAGCGACTGGTCGATGCCTGTCGCGCCAACGTCGAACGCCAGCAGGGCTTCGGACTCGAGACCCAGCTGCTGACGCCGTCCGAGATCCACGAAGTAGAACCACTGCTGTCTCTTGAGGGCGTCGCAGCGGCAGCGTACGAGCCGCATGGTGGTGTCTGTGACAGTCGTCTGATGATCGACTCGTGGCTGCTCGATGCACTCGGCCGCGGCCTCGAACTGCGCCAGCACGCACCCGTCGCGGCGATCACCTTCGATGGAGAGCGCGCCACGGGCGTGCAACTGGCGGATGGCGAACGCATCGAGGCTGGTCAGGTCGTCGTGGCTACGGGCGGCTGGTCGCCAGAGGTCCTCGCGGGCATCTGGGAGGTGCCATTCAACCTTGTTCGCATTCAGGTCGCCGTCCTCCGTCTGCCGCCGGGCCAGGTCGCGCCGGCGGCCGTGACGAGCGATGCGGTCTCGAATGTTGTCGTCCGGTCGGCTGCGGGGCGCGACATCTGGGTCGTCGCATATCAGGCCGACACACCGATCATCAGCGTGCGAGACGATTGTCAACTGCCGTTGCTCGACGGCTACGAGAGTGCCATTCGTGGTCCCCTCGGAGAGCGCTTCCCCACTCTCGCCGGCGCACCGCTGGTGGGTGGCTGGGGTGGCGCCTACGACGCGACGCCTGACTGGCACCCGTTGGTTGGCCAGGTCCCCGGCACCGAGAATCTCTGGATCTGCGCCGGTTGGTCCGGCCATGGTCTCAAGTCGACTCCTGCCATCGGTCGCGTGATGGCCTCGCTCGTCACCGGGCAGACGCCCACAATCGACGTCAGCGACCTTGCGCCCGATCGTTTTGCACGCGGCTTCGAGAATCCACTGGCCTACGGGCCAGGCGCCCGCGCCTAGCTAGGCTCGCTCGCCGGGAGTGACGCGGAACGCGTCGACAACCGACTCGATCTGACGCAGCGATGTCAAGACCGTTTTGAGCGTGCGAAGATCGCCGATCTCGAGCACGTACCAGTTGCGCGACATGCCCTCGCTGACGTGGCCGCCGTACTCGACCACGTTGCAACCATGCTCGGCCACCGTACGACCGACGTCTTCCAGCAGCCGTGGACGGTCCCACGCCTCAAGAGCAACGCCAACGCGGAACGACGCCTCTGGAGCCTCGCCGCTCCAGGCGACCGGTGTAAACCGCTCAGGGGTTCGAGCTAGCTGCCGCGAGTTCGGGCAGTCATCACGATGAATGGTGATTCCCCGCCCAACCGAGATGTAGCCGACGATGTCGTCGCCGGGGACGGGTGTGCAGCACTTCGCCATGCGCACCATGACGCCGGCATCTTCTTCGCCGTCGACGACGATGCCATACGAGTTCGACGCCAGCGCCCGACTCCGTCCACCCGTTCGACGCGTTGGCGTTGGCTCCGTGTCGACCTCGGACGTCTTCAGTTGCCCCAGCAGCTTTTGAATCACAATCGGGACCGTGATCTTGCCACTGCCAAGCGCCACGTAAAACTCTTCGGCCTTGTGGTAACCCATCTCGCGCATCACGCCCGCCAAAACCGGCGACGAGGCAATGCGCTGGGTTGGCAGGCGATTTTGCTTGAGGGCGTTCTGTAGTAGATCGCGGCCCTTCTGCTCGGTGTCCTCGCGCTGTTCGCGCGCGAACCAGACGCGAATCTTGTTGCGCGCCCGCGTCGTGGTCACCACGCCGAGCCAGTCACGCGACGGTCCACGATCTCCCTTCGACGTCAGGACCTCGACGATGTCGCCGGACGTCAGAGTCGACGACAACGACACGATGCGCCCGTTGACCTTCGCACCCACGCAGCGATGGCCGACGTCCGTATGCACGGCGTACGCGAAGTCGAGCGGCGTCGCTCCGGTGGCCAGTGCCTTCAATTCGCCCTTCGGCGTAAACACGAAGATTTCATCGTCGACGAGTCCCGTGCGCAGGTCTGCCATGTAGCCCTGCGGATCGCCTTCCGGCACGGCTACGAGATCGTCGAGCCACTGCGTTGCGACACCTGCACGCTCCTTGTAGAGCCAATGAGCTGCAACACCGTACTCGGCACGCTGATGCATCTGGACGGTGCGCACCTGAATCTCGAGCGGC
The DNA here is from genome assembly GCA_964203735.1 of Gaiellales bacterium. Taxonomy (GTDB): domain Bacteria; phylum Actinomycetota; class Thermoleophilia; order Gaiellales; family F1-60-MAGs149; genus F1-60-MAGs149. The sequence continues at coordinate 5,360 of CAXNNM010000010.1, forward strand.
TTGCCGTGCGGGCCGATAATCGTCGTATGCAGCGACTGGTACCCGTTCGACTTCGGCACAGCAATGTAGTCCTTGAAGCGACCCGGCATCGGCTTCCACAAGGCGTGGATTACGCCGATCGTGCCGTAGCAATCTCGATCCGAGTCGACCAGCACGCGCATCGCCGTGAGATCGTAGATCTCGTTGAACTCTTTACCCCGGCGCGTCATCTTCTCGTAGATCGAATAGAAGTGCTTGGCGCGCCCTGCAATTGAGGCTTTGATCGAGACAATGCGCAACTGGTCGAGCAGTTGCTCACCGGCCTCCGAGACGAAGCGTTCGCGGTCAGCACGGCGCTCATTGACCATCGATTCGATCTCCGCATACTTGCGCGGGTAGAGCGTCGCGAAGGCGAGATCCTCGAGCTCCCACTTGATCGAGTGAATACCGAGGCGGTGGGCGAGCGGTGCATAGACCTCGAGCGTCTCCTTGGCTTTCTGCAATTGCTTCTGCTTGCCAAGAAACGACAGCGTGCGCATGTTGTGCAGGCGATCTGCAAGCTTGATCACGATCACGCGAATGTCCTCGGCCATCGAGAGGATCATCTTGCGATAGTTCTCGGCCTCGGCCTCTTCGCGCGAGGCAAACTGGATCTTCGAGAGCTTGGTGACGCCCTCCACGAGTACGCGCACCTCGGGACCGAAGCGTTGCTCAATCTCGTCGACAGTCGCCTCGGTGTCTTCGACGACATCGTGCAGCAGGGCGCCGATCAGGACGTTCTCGGGCTGCCGCAACTGGGCACAGATCTTGGCAACGCCCCAGGGGTGGTAGACGAATGGCTCGCCGCTCTTGCGCAGCTGCCCGTCGTGGTGGAGACAGGCTACTTCGAAGGCGGCGGCTAAGCGCTCCGTATCTGCGTCCGGCGCATACTCGTGGACGTCTTCAATCAATTCGTCCAGCAGTTCGCGGTGAATCTCCGCGGCGGGTACAAGTTCGGTAACGGACATTGCCCTGCGAATGGTACCGGAGTCCGATTTCAGGTTAGGAGGACACCACAACCGCGCGGATGTCATGTCCTCCCTGCCACCACACACTCATCCCCCACCACACTCCTGCAGGGAGGACATGACATCCGCGCGGTTGTGGTGTCCTCCTTGCCAGCAACGCCACGCAGTTGATGAATCCTGGTCCGTCCGAGGGAGCCTAGACCGAAGCGCCGTAGGCACTGGCGGCAAAGCGTTGCTCTGCCGCTCCATCGACCCGCACCCAGGCCGGGCCTGTGGGAGCGAGCCAGGCATTGCGCGGAGGATCGAGCAGCACCGCGTCGACAAAGTACGCTGCGAGCTCGGGGTGATCCGTCAACGTGTCATGATCGATCAAAGCGAGCCACGACCCCTCAAGGAGACGCTGCGACCGTTCAGTGATTGCAGCCTCCGAGCAGAGTCGAGAAAACAGCAACGCACCGTTGAGTCCAAAGCGCTCAGGGTGAAGCGCGGCAGACAGCATGCTGCGCCGACGAGAGACATCCGCCACCACGATCATTACGCCCGCGCCCGCGGCGGCCAGTCGGGTCAGCTCGGCAATCGCGCCTCCATCGCGCGCATCGCGCATCGCCTCGATCGTCACACCGTCCACCAAACAGGGCTGCTCCCCGAGTGGAGACTCCCGCAGCAGCTGGCAGGTCTGATCGCAGGGCGTGAGGCAGAGCCCGAGCGGCACCGGGAGATCCGCGGGGAGCGGCTGCACCGTGCGCGTGATCAGCTCGACGCGTTCGGCGCCCTGCCAAACCGAGCGCTCCACGCGGGCCGCCACATCCATCCGTGCGCCACTCGAGAGTTCGTCAAAGCGATCGCCACTGCTCCACGCGACCGCGCGACACGAGCCGGCCGCCGTGCGGACGCGCATATCGATGTGCTTACCGTCAGCACCGATACGACGCACATCCGTCAGTTCGGCAGCGGGGATCATGACTGTGACCGCGGGATTTCCCATCCCCACGGGATCGAGGCGCGCGAGATCCGTCGCAACTTCAATCGTGACATCGGTCAGCGAGATGACGGCATCGATTCGCTCCGTGGCGCGTAGATCGGCGCCTTGGAGCGTCGCCGTTGAGTGGGCAGCAAAAGCCTCAGCAAACGCATCGACCTGATCGGTGCGAACCGAGACGCCAGCGGCCGCCTTGTGTCCACCCCAGCGCTCGAGATACGGATCACAGACCGCCAGCGCGGCGTGCAGATCAAACGCCTCAATGCTGCGACCCGAGCCCTGCCCCTGTTCGCCGTCGAGCGCGACCAGGACGACGGGACGACGCAGACGCTCAACAACCCTCGAGGCGACAATGCCGACGACGCCCGCATGCCATCCGTCCGAGGCGAGCACGATGCCGAGGGCATCTTGGCGCGACTGAGGTGAGGCCTCATACACATCGATGGCCTCGCGCAGGATGCGATCCTCGATCGCTCGCCGCCGCCGATTGAGGCTATCCAACTGCTCTGCCAGCTCGTGGGCCTCGCGCGGGTCCTGGGTCATCATCAATCGCAACGCGGCGTCGGCGTGTTCTAGTCGACCAGCCGCATTGAGTCGCGGCCCAACGCGAAAACCGATTGCGCCAGCATCAATCACGCGCTTATCGACCTTTGCCACCTTCAACAAGGCCTCCAGCCCAAGCCGCTTGCCCTCACCAATCCGGCGGAGACCACGGCGAGCCAGGGACCGGTTTTCGTCAATCAAAGGCACCAAGTCGGCAATCGTCGCGATCGCGACCAGGTCGACGACGCCGTCGAGAATCGCAGGATCGGCCTGACACGCAGCAACGAGACCCTCCAGCAACTTGTATGCGGTACCTGCTCCACACAGCGAGGCAAATGGGTACTGGTTGCGTAGTGCTGGCGCGACAATCGGACAGGTCGGAAGGGAGTCGGCCTGCCGGTGATGATCAGTGATGACCAACGTCACTCCGAGCGTCGCCGCCCGCTCCGCAGCCTCAACCGCCGTAATCCCGCAGTCGACCGTCACGATCAACTGTGCACCCTCGGCATGGAGACGCTCAACGGTCTCGACCGCTAACCCATATCCCTCGTCAAAGCGACTGGGGATAAACGGTCGCACGGTCGCCCCCAGCGCCGCGAGCCCCTCGCACAGCAACGCTGTGGCGCAGACCCCGTCGGCGTCGTAGTCGCCATGCACCACGATCTGCGCCCGCTCTGTGATTGCCGTCTGCAGCAATGGGATCGCCAGTGCGGCATCTCCGAGCAGCAACGGGTCATGCAGCGAGCCCTCGAGTTCGAGAAAATCAGTGACCGCCGCAGGATCTGTCCAGCCTCGTCGCACGAGTGCATCAGCCAGCACGCGCGAGATGCCGACCGACTCCACCAGCCGCTGCGAATCCACCGTGGCGCAAGGCGGGATAATCAGACGTTTTCCCGACGACATGACGTCAGGCTAGGCGCAGACTCGGACGCGGACTACGAACGCCCGCGCTTGCCGCGGCGATCAACACGACGCTGGCGCGCGGCTTCAATTGCTGCGTCATCGGGGCCGGCATTGGCGGTCGGACCTGTGGCTGCCGGGTCAGGAGCGGGACTGGAGTCCTCGTCCGGTGCATCCGCGACGTCGTCCGTGGCGACCGTGGTGTCGCTGGCTGCACCAGCACTTCCAACGGCAACCGCGGCAACTGCCGGGACGGGCATGCCTTGCTTGCCGAGCATAAAGGCCGGCAATTCATCAGAGCCCTTGCGGTCCTTATAGGCCGGCTCGCGGCTCTTGAGCACGCTCAGGAGCGGTGCAGCAATGAAGAACGAGGAGTAGGCACCAGAGGCGATGCCGATGATCAGCGCAAAGGCGAAGTCCTGCAGCGTGGCTCCGCCGAAGAAGAACAGCGCCAGGATCGGAAGCAACGTCGAGAAGGACGTGTTGAGCGAACGGGTTGCCGTCTCCCACAGTGAGATGTTGACGATCTGGTCGTACGTCTGGCGCAGCAGCGTCTTCTCGTTCTCGCGTACACGGTCGAAGACGATGATCGTGTCGTAGAGCGAGTAACCGAGAATCGTCAGCAACGCCGCAATCGTGGCGCTCGTCACCTCGCGACCGCTAATCGCGTAGATACCAACCGCAATCACGAGGTCGTGCAAGAGGGCAACGATCATCGGCATCGCAAACTTCCAGTCGAAACGGAATGCCATGTAGATGATGATCAGCAGAATCGAAAACAACAGGGCTAACAGCGCGCCGCGCAAGATCTCGCTACCAAACGAGGCAGAGACGGTTCTCACATCGATCTGCTCGGCGAGTCCGTACTGCTGATTGACAGACTGCTGGATGGTCTGGACCCTCTCCGGCGAAATCTCCTTGGCATCAATCTGGAACGTCTTATAGGTCGACCCGGCTGCGCTGCCCTCACCGCGAATCACGGCCCCACTCAACTCTGAGTCAACCTGCACAAGCAGCGTCCGCATCTCGTCGACCGTGGCTGCCTTCGTCGTGACGACGGCCATGCGCGTACCGCCCGTGAAGTCGAGGCCCATGTTGAGGCCACGAATTCCAACAGCCGCAATGCAGATCACGATCATCACGCCAGCAATTGCGAAGAACAAGCGCTTGCGTCCGGCAAAGTCGAATCGCCAACGGACTGGCTTGGCCTCGGCACCAATCACCCGCGGATTGTTGAACCACGCGAAGTTGGAGAGCACGCTAAGGATGGCTCGCGTCGCGACCACTGAGGTGAACATCGAGACCAGCACGCCGATTGCGAGCAGGAGAGCGAAGCCCTTGACGCTGGACTGCGACGCGACGAACAGCACGCCAGCAGTGATCAACGTGACGGCGTTCGCGTCGAGAATTGTTCGGAAACCGCGCGAGTAGCCGGCGGAGATCGACGCCTTCAGCGTTTTGCCCGCACGGAACTCCTCTCTGATGCGTTCGAATACGACAATGTTGGCATCCGCAGCCACACCAATGGTAAGGATCATGCCTGCAATACCTGGCAACGTCATCGTGACGGGAATCGCCAAGATCACGCCGTAGAAAAGGGCAGCAAAGATGATCAGAGCGAACGCAGCGATCACGCCGAGCACGCGGTAGAACGCAATCAGATAGAGCATCATCAGCAGCAACCCGATGCCACCGGCGATCAGTCCCTGCTGCAATGACGCCGCACCGAGCGTTGCGGAGACCTGACTCGAAGAGAGTGCTACGAAACGAACAGGGAGCGAGCCCGACTGCAACACGAGCGCGATGTCATTCGCCTCTTGCTGGGACGCGAGGCCCGTGATCTGCGCTGAGCCGCCCTGAATACCGTCGGGGTTCGCGACGAAATCGATCGTTGGGTACGTCTCGAGCTCGCCGTCCAAGATGATCGAGAAACGTTGGAAGTAGGCGGATTCCTGACCAGCCTGCGCTCCGGCCGAACTCCACTCGGAACGACCACGATCGGCGAGCTGCTTCGTGATGTCACCAAACAGCTTGGCGCCACGCTCGTTGAAGTCCATCAATACGACGGGCTGTCCCGTTGTCGTGTCGATGTCCGACTTTGCGCTATCCAGATCGTCGCCTGTCAGACGCTGATCGACCGGCGGAAGGTCAAACATGTACCAGAAGAACTTTTCCTTGGCCGTCGTTGGAACCGGCGTAATATTCGGCGGACATCCGGCGGGCGACTGATTCGAGCACTTGACAGCGAGGTGCTCGGCGGGCACGCCGTACACCACAACGTCGCTCGGGAGCGTCGTCACGCCAAGCTGCAGAAGCAGTTGAGGCATATCGACGGCGCCATTCGGATTGAGCGGTTCGGCCGTGTCACTCTTCTTGAACGCGTAGAGCACGCTCTGCTCGCCCGACTGCAACTTCTTGGGAACAGACTTGAGCAGGTCGTACAGCGAGGTCTTCGGCACGATGCCAGCGCCCGCGACAAACGAGCGCGAGACACCCTCTGTGAGTCCCTCCTCGAGATCGATGAAGTACAACTGCCCCGTCGAACCCACCAGCGCGAAGACGCGCGCCGGGTCGTTCTCGCCCGCAACGGCGATCGAAATACGGTTCCCTTGCTCGAGCTGAATCTGCGGCTCCGAAACACCGATGGCATCGACGCGTGTGCGCAAGATCTGCACAGCCGCATTCATCTGCTCTTCCGTAACCGTCTGACCCTTTTCCGGTTGCGCTTCGAGCGTAACCTCGGCGCCACCTTGAAGGTCGAGCCCCAAAACGGGTGCCCGCAGGTACGACAACGCACCCGTGGCGATCAGCAGCGCGAGCAGCGCTACGAGAATCAGTACAGTTCCGCGACGCAACATGTGTTAGGCCGGTCGGTCCCCTGCTGCTGGCGTCTCGTCGTCATCGCGGGATGCCATTTCTTGTTCGTGGTCGTCCACCGACGCATCATCGTCGAGATCGTCGTCTTCGTCCTCGTCCTCGTCGTCCGTAGCGACTGGGATTACCGATGCGAGCGCGCGGCGATCGATGCGCATCACGACGCCCTCGGCAATCTCAAGATCCATGTCCTCGTCTCGCAGCTCGATCACGGTGCCGTAAATACCACCAACGGTCAGGATCTCACTGCCTTCGGTGAGCGCGGTCATCAACTCGGCCTTGGCACGCTTCGCACGCTGCTGAGGTCGCAGGATCAGGAAGTAGAAGATCGCGGCCATCGCCACGAACAGCAGGAGGTAGGTCTGCATGGTCAGTCAGCTCCGGTCGTTAGTCGTTCAAGGGATGTCGCGAGGAAGGCATCGAACCGCTGTTCGATAATTGCCTCCCGTGCGGCTGTGCACAAGGCTAGCAGGAAGGCCATGTTATGAACTGACAGCAGGCGCATACCGAGTAGCTCTTTTTGCATCACCAGATGGCGAATGTAGGCGCGCGAGAAGCGTAGGCAGGTCGGGCATTCACAGCGCGGATCGAGCGGATCTGGGTCGCGGGCAAAGGCGGCGTTGCGCATGTTTAGGCGTCCATTCGACGTCATCGCTGCACCGGTTCGCCCCAGCCGCGTTGGTAGCACGCAGTCGAACATGTCGACGCCGGCTGCGATCACGCGCAGGATCCCCTCCGGGTCGCCGATACCCATGAAGTAGCGGGGTTGGTCGACTGGCAGCAAGGCGGCGGTGCTATCGGTGATGCGGAAGGTTGCCTCCCGTTCTTCGCCGACCGCGAGGCCACCGATCGCATAGCCATCGAAACCGATCTCTAGGAGGTCTGTCGCGCTGCGCTCGCGGAGTGCTGGCTCGACGCCGCCCTGCACGATGCCGAAGCGCAGCTGACCCGGGGCGGGAGTCGTCGCCTTGCAGCGGGCCGCCCAGCGCGTGGTGCGCTCCACCGCTGCCGCCAGTTCTGCCAGCGGAGCATCGGGCTTCGGTACCTCGTCGAGGCACATTGCGATATCAGAACCAAGCGCAGCCTGGATCGCCATCGCATCCTCTGGGCGCAGGCGAACGAGATCCCCGTCGTAGACACTGCGGAAGCTGACTCCTTCGTCGTCGATGGTGCGCGTATCAGCGAGTGAGAAGACCTGAAAACCGCCCGAATCCGTCAGGATCGGGCCGTCCCATGCCATGAAGCGATGCAGGCCACCCAATTCCGCGACGAGGTCTTCGCCTGGCTTGAGGTGCAGGTGATAGGTGTTGCCCAGCAGGATCTGCGTGCCAATCGTCTTCAGCTCGTCAGGATCGACACCTTTGACGGTGCCGAGCGTGCCGACCGGCATAAAGACGGGAGTCTGGATTGCGCCATGGGCGGTTACGAGCGTTGCCGCCCGCGCCTTGCCATCCGTCGCCTGAATACTGAAGTCCCCGGGTGTGCTCACAGAATCACCATCGCATCGCCAAACGAGTAAAAGCGGTACCGAGTGCTCACGGCATGAGCGTACGCGTCCCGGATCAGCGACTCCCCCGCCAACCCCATCACCAGAGCAAGGAGCGTTGAGCGAGGCAGATGAAAGTTCGTCACGAGCGCTCCAACCGTGCGAAATGGCACCCCGGGTTGCAGAAGGATCGACGTCCTCCCCGCGTCCGGCGCCAGAGGGTCGGCGATCGTCTCCAACACGCGCGTCGTCGTGGTTCCGATGGCCACGACGCGTCGCCCCTCAGCCACGGCAATCGCGATTGACTGACGGACCGCGGGATCGACGGAATACCACTCGGAATGCATCTCGTGCTGCTCGAGACTGTCGACGGTGACGGGCCGAAACGTATCGAGACCCACGTGGAGGTCAACCTCCACCACCTCGCAGGTCGCGCGGACGCGCTCGAGCAGCGCCGGCGTGAAGTGCAGACCCGCTGTTGGTGCCGCCGCTGAGCCAACCGAACGCGCATAGACCGTTTGGTACCGCTCAGCATCGTCGACAGAGGTCCGAATGTAGGGAGGCAACGGCATCACCCCGGAACGTGCGATCGCCGCATCGATCGAGCCCTCGGCATGGAGCCGCACAATCGCCTCCCCCGCCTCGCCGACCTCAACGATTTCGACCTCGAGTCCACTGCCCGCGAGACGCGCGCCCGGTTTCAATTTCCGGGCCGGCCGCACGAG
>CAXNNM010000011.1:0-13393 GCA_964203735.1 Gaiellales bacterium
TACGTAAGGTGCGCTGCGACGGTGTGCCGCTGCCCCAACGTTGGCTAGACGATTCCCTGTCGGTCCAGGGACACGCCCTTACGTGCGCCGACCTCCACTTGCCGTACAGTTGCTACTCAAGAACGGACCACCTCCCTTCCGCGGTAGCGGGAAGATATCAACGGGATCGGACGTGGTTACTGGAAGTTTTTCCAGTACGCGCTTGGCGTCGGACCAACCTGCCCCTGGTACTTCGAGCCGAGCGCTCCAGAGCCGTACGGATGCTCTGCTGGGCCGTCGAGATTGAGGAACGACAGCTGGCCGATCTTCATCTCGGGATAGAGCGTGATCGGAAGATTCGCGACGTTCGCAAGTTCGAGGGTGACGTGTCCGTCGAAGCCAGGATCGATAAAACCCGCGGTCGAATGGACCTGCAGGCCGAGGCGCCCAAGCGAGCTTTTGCCCTCGAGGCGCGAGACGATGTCGTCACCCAGGGTGACGCGCTCGAGCGTGGCGCCGAGCACAAATTCGCCCGGGTGCAGAATGAACGGCCCGCCGTCGGTGATCTCGATCAGCTCGGTCAGTTCGGCCTGCTCCTCTTTGACGTCGATGTGGCCGTAGCGACTGTTGCGAAAGACGCGGAAGCGACGATCGCAACGTACGTCGACGCTGGCAGGCTGAATCAACGTCTCGTCGAACGGATCGAGCGCAATGCGCCCTGCCGCAATCGCGGCGCGGATTCCACGGTCAGAGAGAACCATCTGGCGGCAGTTTGGCAGGAGCGGGGGACGGCCGGTGCCAGCGCGGTGCAGTACGCTGCGCCGTGTGAGCAGTCGGGTCATCGCACGCCGCTACACGCTGGAGGTCCCAGAGGCCTCGGCGCCCGGGCGCGAGGTCTGGCGTGGACGCGATGCAGTCAGTGGTGGCGCGGTCGTCATAACGCTGCTTGAGGACCACCCGCAGGCCGATGCGACGCTGGCAGCACTCGTTGCGGTGCGCCATCCATCGTTGCCGGTGATCCTCGACCATGGCGTCGAAGATGAGACGCGCTATGTCGTCACCCCGGCGCGCGCGGGCCAGACGGCGCGCCTGCGACTTTCGGCTCGAGGCCAGCTGACCGGAGCCGACGCGGCTGTGCTTGGTGCTGAAGTTGCGGACGCGTTGGCGACGTTGCACGAGCGCGGCTTGGTGCAGGGGGCGGTGAGCCTCGATGCGCTGATTCTTGACGAGACGGGCCCGCCGCGGCTAGAAGATTTGGCGACGGCAGGGCTGGCTCGGCCGGCAGACCAACCAGACGACGACGTGCGTGCGCTCGCCGCGATCCTGCGCGAGCTGCTGGCGATTTCAGACGACGCGAGCCTGCTCGAAGTGCCGGGTCTGTCTCCGCGCTTCGCGGGATTGCTGCAAAGCATGGCGTCGATCAACCCACCGTCTGCGGCGAGTGCGCGCGATGCTCTCCGGCGGATTGACGATGGGCTCCAGCCGCTTGCGGGCTCTGTCGATTGGGAGCCGTTCGCACCGCTTGAGGCACCGCAGCGAGACGTGGGCGAGCGCGGTAGTCGCGGCCTCAAGCTGCTCGTTGGGGCGCTTGCAGTTGCCGTGGTGGCGCTGGCCGTGGTGGTGGTGATTGCAGTGGTCGACCGACGCGACGCCAAGCAGCGTGCTGTCACGACCGGGCTGCCGGGCCTCGTCACCACCGTCGCGAACACCGCGACGGTTGAGGACTGGGTGACGACCGAGGAGTCGGTGATCACGACGATCGAAACGGTGCCGACCGGGGCTAATCGCACGCCGAGGCCGATCCGCGTCGTCGGCATCATGCCGCTCGACCCAGCGGGCGATCGTCAAGAGAACAATGCGGATGCCCGCTTTGTGATTGATCGCTCACGGAAGACGAGTTGGTCGACGGAGATCTACAAGCGGAGCACGCTTGGCAATAAGGGTGGCGTCGGTCTTGCCCTTCGCCTTGTGCAGCCAAGTCGAGTCACGCGGCTCGTGCTGCGGACCGCACCGGTCGGCGCCACGATTGCTCTCTACGCGGTGCGCGGTACCGAGCCCACGACAGCGCCCCGCGGATGGACCACCCTGTCCGAGCCCGTCACGCTGCGGCGCGACCGAGCGGTACTGCGCGTTCGCCACCGCGGACCCGTCACGACGGTGCTGGTCTGGATTAGTGGTCTGCCAGCGGAGCGTGGAGCCTATGTGCTGCGCATCAACGACATTCGTGTCGTCGGCGTGCCGATTGGTGCGTGAATGCGACGAAGGGGTCAGACCCTTTAGTCGCATTCCCTCCACACGGGTGTTGTCGTCGATGCGCCCTCTGCGGTCATGCGACTAAAGGGTCTGACCCCTTCGTCGCATTTAGCGCAGCAGTGAGGACTCGGCAGCGAAGCGTTCGAGTGCGAGCTCGATCAGGCGCGTCAGTAGGTCGCTGTAGGCGACACCGCTGGCCTCGAACATGCGCGCGTAGTAGCTCGTCGCCGTAAAGCCGGGGATCGTGTTGATCTCGTTCAGCACGATGCGGTCGGCACAGCGAAAGAAGTCGATCCGCGCCATGCCGTGGCATGCACAGGCCGCGAAGGCGCGTCGGGCCGTCGCCTGAATCTGCTCGGCGACGCCCGCAGGCAGCGCGGCCGGAGCGACCAGCCACGAGCCGCCCGGCGCGTACTTGGCCTCGTAGTCGTACCACTCGCGGTCGTAGCCAATCTGCCCGACGACGGAGGTCTCGAGCCGGGTTGGATCGTTGCCGAGCACGCTCACCTCGACCTCCTCTCCACCGAGAAACTCCTCGACGAGGACCTTCGAGTCGTGCGCCAAGGCGAGGTCGAGTGCAGCCTCCAGCGCAGCGGCGTCGGCCACCTTGCTGATGCCGATGCTGGAGCCGAGGCGGGCCGGCTTGACGAAGACGGGATACCCGAGCGCGGTGGCGATGTGCGCGTGGGCCGCAGCCCGATCGGATTCGGGGAAGACCAGGAGGTCGCGGGCGACATCGATCCCCTGGCTACGCAGGATCACCTTGCAGACGTGCTTGTCCATCGTCGCGGCCGAGCCGAGCACGCCCGAGCCGACGTACGCGACGGCGAGCATCTCGAGCAGGCCCTGGACCGTGCCGTCCTCACCGAACGGGCCGTGCAGCGCAGGGAAGACGACATCGCAGCCGAGCGGTCCGCCCTGACCGGGCGTCAGCGACACGACCGAGCCGTCGTCAGCGGTCCAGACGCCCTCGCGCGAGATGGTGATGCGCACGGCGTCGAAGCGCGTCGGGTCGAGGCCCGCGGCAACGCTGTCGGCCGAGCGCAGCGACACCTCGTGCTCCGAGGAGCGACCGCCACCGAGCACGGCAACCCGCAACCGCTCGGCCACTAGGTCGTCCCCGAGTAGCGCCCAACGACGATCGTGACGGTCGAGCCCTGTGGCCTCGACGAGCCACTCGCTGGGTCCTGCGAAACGACGATGCCGTCCTGGGCAGGGTCGGTGACAGCGGTCTCTTGCGTGTTGGCAATCAGGCCAGCGTTGGTGAGCTGCGCCTCAGCGTTGCTGCGCGTCATGTTGACGACGGACGGCACCGAGACGCTGACAGGGCCCTTGGAGACGACGACGTTGACGAAGCCACCTTGAGGGAGACTGGTGCCGACGGCGGGGTCTTGGCTGATCACCTGACCGACAGGCGCCGCGTCATTCGCTTGCGTCTCTGAGCCGAGCACGAGCCCAGCCGCGGTCAGGGTGTTTTGGGCGTTCGTGATGTCCATCTTGGTGATGTTCGGCACGGTGGCCGTCTGCTTGCCCTTCGAGATGGTCAGCGTGACGGTCGAGCCTGTCTTGACGCCAACGCCACCCGAGGGGGCCTGCGAGATGACGTTGCCGACGGCGACGCTATCGGACGAATCCTCCACCGTGGTAACGAGGAGGCCGAGCACCTCGATCTGTGCCGTTGCATCGCCCACGCTAGCGCCCTGCACGTTTGGCACGGTCACGAGATTCGGGCCAGAGGAAACCTGGAGCTCGATGGTGGTACCCGTGGGCACCTTTCCGCCCGGGTTCGGACGCATCGCGATGACCTCGCCCTCAGGCGCGTCAGCCGAGGTCTGCTTGGTGATGAGGACCACCAGCCCGAGCTGCTCGAGGGTCGCGGTTGCATCTGCCTGCGTCTGTCCGACGAGGTCGGGGATCTCGACGAGTGCGCTGGTCGTCTCAGTCGATGCCGTGGTCGTGCCACCGCCTTCGGACCCTCCGCGAGTAAAGGCATAGACACCGGCAACGCCCGCGAGCAGCACGACGCCGATCACCAGCAAGAGAATCCACAGCCGCTTGCGGTTGGGGTTGCCTCCGCGCGTTGGTGGTGGCTCGCGTGGTGGCAGAGGGGGAGCAACGAGCGTCTCGCTGGCCAGCTGGGTCATGGCGATCGTGGCCGCACCGATCACGGACGTCTCGTCGCTGATCGGTAGTCCCTGACGCACGCGATCGAGCTCGATGCCCATCTGGTCGGCGCTCTGGTACCGCTGCGTCGGATCTTTTGCCAGTGCGCGCATGACGACGGACTCCAACGCGACGGGAACGAGCGGATTGCGATCCGTCAGCGCCTCGGGGGCCTCCTGCACGTGGCGCATGGCAACGGTGACGGCGGCCTCGCCTTCGAACGGCACGCGACCCGAGAGCATTTCGTAGAGGACGATGCCGACGGCGTAGAGGTCGGCGGGTGGTCCGACCGGCAAGCCGCGGGCCTGCTCGGGCGCGAGGTACTGAGCCGTACCGACAATCGAGCCGGCCTCCGTCATCTCGGTATCGCCGGCACTGGCAATGCCAAAGTCGGCCACTTTGATCTTGCCGTCGGGCTGGACGAGGATGTTCTGAGGCTTGACGTCGCGGTGGATCACGCCTTGCTGATGCGCGACGCGGAGGGCAGCCAAGATCTGGAGCGCAATGGTGATCGCCCGCCGGGGCTCGATCGGCGACTCGCGGCGAATCAGGTCCTTCAGCGTCTCGCCTTCGACGTACTCCTGGACGATGTACGACATGCCTGCGGTCTGCGACTGGTCGTAGACCTGGACGATGTTCGGGTGGTTCAGGCGCGCTGCTGCGCGGGCTTCGCGCTGGAAGCGCTCGATGAAGTGGGGATCGTCGCTGTGACGATCGGCCAGCACCTTGACGGCGACCTGGCGATGCAGCGATTCGTCTTGCGCAAGAAAAACGCGCGCCATGCCACCCTGGCCAAGGCGGCTGATGATGCGGTAGCGCCCATCAAAGAGGGCGCCGGGAGAGGTGTCGTCCATGTGGCTCAATGTTGTTCCATCGGGAATTGTCTCACGTTGTCTGCGCAGTCAGCGCCCGTAGCACGGCAGCAGCGATCGGAGCGGCCACATCGCCGCCGGTTCCGTCGACGTCTTCGACCAGGACAGCGAAGGCAAAACGAGAGGCCTCAGCCGGCGCAAAACCAATAAACCAGGCGTCATTTTTGCCGTCGGTGCCGGTCTCTGCCGTGCCCGTCTTGCCCGCCACGTCGAGCCCCGCGACGGCTGCTGCGCCACCCGTGCCCTCGTCAACGACCTGCTTCATCAGCTCGCGGAGCGTGGCCGCGGTCTCGGTGGTCATTGCCCGCCCAAGGTAGACCGGGGAGGGTCGTCGAACCACCGAACCGTCCGGCGCGCGCACCTCCTGCACGGGCTCGGGTTGCACGATCTGACCACCATTGGCAACGGCGGTGGCGACCTCGGCCATCTGCAGTGGTGTCGCCAGCAGTCGCTCCTGACCGATCGCGATTCGGGGTACGTCGATCGGCGCACTCGGATCGATCAGGTTGCCACGGCGATTAAAGATGCCGGACGGCAACGACTGGTCCGGTGGGTAGTCCCAGGGGAAGCGCGCGAAGAAGCCGAAGCCACGCATCGTCGCCTCGAGCTGATCTTTGCCAAGGTCGGCACCAACCTCAGCAAACGTGGTGTTGATCGAATGGATCAGCGCATAGCCAAAGCTGTGCGGCCCGTACGCGCGGTCACGAAAGTTGCAGAGCTTCTGCCCGCCGGAATCGATACAGGAGGGGCCCGGAAAGTTCGTCTCGGGGGTCACGACACCCGCATCAAGCGCACTGGCGGCAGTCACGACCTTAAAGGTGGAGCCCGGCGGGTAGAGACCTTGGGTGGCTCGGTTGAGGAGCGGCGAGCCGGGGTCGCTGAGGGCCTGCTCGAGGCCCGTGTTTGGATCGAAGGTTGGCGTCGAGGCCATCACGAGAATGCCACCGTTGCTTGGATCAAGCACGACGACGCTGCCGCGAACCCCAAGCTTGGTCAGCTCGTCCATGGCAACCTTCTGCGCCGCCGCGTTGAGGCGCAAGATGACCTCGTCACCGCGGACGGTGTCGCCCTTCAGGCGATCGAACGAGTTGACGACGCCAGCCAAGTCGCTCGTGCTACCTGTCAGCTCTGGATCGAGTGAGCGTTCGAGACCCGCGCGGCCCGCGAGCAGCGACGAGTAGCCCACCAGCTGCGCAGCCAGCCCACCCGTCGGATAGTTGCGGAAGTACACGGTACGACCGTCGAGCGTGCCGGGCTTGGACTCGGCGAGCGTGACACCATCCGACGAGATGATCGAGCCACGGTCGATTGCGAGGTCGCGGTAGACGAGCCGCACGTTGGCCTGCCGCGCCTCGAGCGAGGAGCGAGCGACGACCTGCCAGTACGTCGTCATCGCGATCAGACCGAGCAGGCCGACGGCGAGCACGATGAAGAGGTTGCCGATGCGTCGGTTCATGCGCGCGCTCGATTCGCGCGTTGCGAGATACACAGCAGCAGCCCGGCGATCGCGAAGTTAGCCGTCACGCTCGAACCGCCATACGACACGAACGGCAGCGTCAGACCCGTCAGCGGGAGCAGGCGAATCACGCCGCCCACGATCACGAAGACCTGGAAGGCGACGGCAGTCGCGAGGCCTGCTGCGAGCAGTTTCGAAAAGCCATCGTCGGCGGTGGTGGCAATACGGAAGCCGCGCCACGCAAGCAGCAGGTAGAGCAGGATCACTGCGGTGGCACCGACGAGCCCCATCTCATTCGCAATCACGGAGTAGATGAAGTCGGTCTGGGCATACGGGATGATCGTGCCGCCACCGCTATTCAGAATTAAGCCGCGACCAAAGCCCGCACCGAGCACACCACCATCCGCAATCGTGTAGATCGACTGCGTGATCTGGTAGCAGCATTGCGCCTGCTCATCGGCCCACGGGTGCAGCCAGCCGTCGATGCGGGTCTGCACCCGCGGTGTGATCTGGAGGGCGGCGGCGGCACCGACGGCAAAGAGGCCCGCACCAAGCCCCACAAACAGCAGGCGGCCGGTCGCGATGTAGAGCATCGCCAGCGCGATCACGTAGAACAGCAAGGACGAACCAAGGTCGTTCATGGCGACCAGCAGCACGAGCGAAGCGCCGGCGATGATCAGCAGCGGTAGCGAATGGCGCAGTGCCGGCACGCCGATGCCGAGCAGCTTGCGGGTCGGTGCGGCCAGCACCTCGCGACGCTCGCGAAGATAGCCCGCGAGGAAGATCACAAGCAGGATCTTGGCGAACTCGCCCGGCTGGATCTGCAGCCCTGCGACCCGAATCCAGAGGCGCGCACCATTGACCTCCGAACCGAGCACAATCGTCGCCAGCAAGAGCCCGACGGCGACGGCACCACACGTATAGCGCAGCGTTTCGAGTCGGCGAATATCGCGGAAGGCAACAATCACACCGACGAAGAGCGCCAGGCCAATCACGATCCAGAGGCCCTGGTCACGCGCGAGCGTGGCATCGATGCGGTAGATCTCGATCAGCCCGAGCGCCGTCAGGACAGCAGTGATCGGGAGGACGTAGGGATCGGCGTCTGGCAGCGTGATGCGAACGACGAGGTGGGCGATCAGGTAGGCGCCGGCAAAGAAGGCGGCGGCGATCAACGGCGAAGCCGCGAACTCCTGGGCGCGTGCGAGCTGGACTGCCGCAAAGCCGGTAGTGGCAATCAGCAAGGCGAGGGCAATCAGCGCCAACTCGCGGTTGCGCGCGGGCAGGCGGAGAAATCCGCGATCCGGCATCACGGCGCGCTCGGCGGCAGCCGCAGCCAGGGCGAGGCGGAGGTCAGCGTCGCAACACGGTCCTCAGCGCTGCCCAGCGAACCGATGCGCTGGTCGAGCAAGGTGGCACGTTGGTCCGCAGACAGCACGGCCGTCGGGACGTCGGTAATCGTGATCGCGCGGTAGAGAGTGACGTCGCTCGTCACCTCGAAGGGCAGCCCCTGGTAAATCGCGACGCGACCCTCAGGGGTGGCACCCACAAAGTGGGCCCACTGCAACCCAAGCGCAATTGCCACGGCGAGCACAACGCCAACGGCCGCCACGATACCGACGGTCAGTAGGGTCACCCCGCGGCGGCGGTTGGGCTCCGGTGTGGTGGGCATCTGGAGCGGCCCACTCGCGAGTGCAGTCGCGGGCAGAATCACGATCGGTGGGCGCTCGGGCTCGGTATCTTCTACGCCGCGGATGCCCATCCGTAAGAGCACGGCAGTGACGTTGTCTTCGCCTCCCGCACCGTTGGCGGCAGTGACGAGGTGTTGGGCGAGGTGCTCGAGCGAGCCGCCGCCACGCAAGATGCGGGCGATTTCTGGGTCGGAGACCATCCCCGTCAAGCCGTCGCTACAGAGCAAGATCAGATCGTCGGCCTCAATGGCAATGCGCAGCACGTCGATATCGACGTGGGGCTCGGCCCCCAAGGCGCGGGTAATCACCGAGCGCTGCGGGTGCCGCTCGGCCTCGGCTGGTGTCAACGTGCCACGGCGCACCAGCTCGCCCACGAGCGAATGGTCGTCGGTCAGCTGCTGCAGGCGCCCCGACCGAAACAGATACGCGCGCGAGTCGCCGACGTGCCCGAGCACCAAGGCATCACCATCGAGCATGGCTGCGGTGATCGTGGTGCCCATGCCGAGCAGCGAGGGGTCGTTCTTGGCGGCGGTGTAAATCCGTAGGTTGACGTCCTCAATGGCATGGGCCAGGGGCTGTTCGCCGCCTTGCAGTCCATGGAGGGCGGCGACCGCCATTGCGCTGGCAACCTCGCCCGCGCGCGCACCGCCCATTCCGTCGGCGACAGCAAAGACGGGGTCCGAGAGGACGAGCGCATCCTCATTCGACTGGCGAACCTGCCCAACGTCGCTGCAGGCTCCCGTCTCGCGGACGACGAGCATCATTGCGTCGTTCCCGGCTCGAAGATCATCCTCGTGGAGCCGACGGCGAGCTCATCGCCCTCGTGGAGCGCAGTCTCTGCGGCAATCCGGTCGCCGTTGACATAGGTCCCATTCGTCGAGCCGAGGTCGGTGACCGTCGGGGAACCGCCACGAAGACGCACCATCGCGTGGCGGCCGGAGACGAAACCATCGCCATCGAGCACGGCAGCCGCATGCGGGTCGCGGCCGAGCAGCACCTCGGGCTGGTCCAGCACGACGGCAGCACCAATCGGCAGGATGTCGCTCTCAACCACAACGAGGCGACCAGGCGTTGCCGGCTTCGTGGGCGCGACGGGGGCTGGCTGCGGATCAAAGCCATGGCCCGGGCTCAGGATCATGCTCTCGGACGAGCCGCGGACATCGCGAATTGCCGTCCGCGCGATCCGCCAGACGAACAGATAGAGCAAGACCAGCACTCCAACACGGAGCAAGAGGAGTGCCTGATCAACCATCGCTCAGCCGTGCCGCTGCTCGATTCGCAGCGTGCTCATCCCAATCGTGATCTCGTCTCCGGCACCAATCGTGGCGCTGCGAATGCGGCGCCCATTGACCATCGTGCCGTTGGTCGAATCGAGATCACGCAGGACGAAGCCTTCCTCGCTGCGGCCGAGCTCGGCGTGGCGTCGTGACACATTGCCATCGGCCAGGGGGACATCACAGTCCTTGCTACGGCCGATCACGAGCGCGTTGCCACCGATCGGCACCGCGCCACCCGGCCAGATCAACGTCCAGCCGGCGGCGGCAGGCGGCGCGGCGGGTGGCTCAACTGGTGGAGTCACAGGCGCAGGCGTCGTGGCGGCCACCGCAGCAGCCGCAACCACGGGCGCTGCCGGCACAACCGGCGGAACCGGTGCGGCTGGTGGGGTCGGTGCGGCGGGAGCAAACTCATCCTCGGCATCAGCAGCAAACGGATCGACGATTGGTGCCACGGGCGGGATCGGCACCACGGGTGCAACCGGCGGCGCGGTCTCGGCTGCCGGAACGGCGCCCCCACCAAACTCGGCAGGCAGGGCGTCGGCGGCTGGAGGATTGTCCATCGCCACGGGTGGTGGCGTCTCCTCCATCTCCGCTGCGATTCCGAACGTACCGACCTCCAACTCGTCGGCGGTCTCGATCATCACGCGGGCACGGCCGGGGAGGGAGTAGCCCTCGCGCCGCGCATGCTCCGTCAAATAGCCAGCCAATTCGGTGCGCAGCCGCGCCTCATAGGCGAGGAACTGCTCGCGATCATCGGGCGCCAAGAAGACGGTGTACGCATTCGGAACGTAGACCTGCTGGACGGAGATGACCTTGTTGTCATCCATCTCCTTGGTCAGTTTGCGGGCCAACTCGACGGGCTGGACGTGAGAGCGGAACGTACGGCCAATGCCGCCTTCGAAGACCCCCTCCAGTCGACTCTCGATGCGTCGCAGAAAACCCATTAGAACATCCTCTGATTGCCAGTTGACTTGCTGTCCACGGCCGCCTCGGGGGCGGTGTCAAGGCTGCGAGAGCGGACAAAAATCACTATACCCGCCGCCCCAGCGCCCATCACGATCGGAATTGGTGCAAATAGCGCACCCGTGATCACCACGGGGATCGTCAGCGTGGCCAACATACCGAGGCTGAGCCACAAACCCGCGGCAATCACCAGCGACCGTCCGCTCGCTGCCACTACGAGTGGAACCGTCACGGCGAGAGCAGCCCAGACGACTGCCAAGAGCAGGGGACCGAAGCCAATCGCAGCGGCGACCGCACCGGCAGCGGCGATCGCATCGTCCGCGCCGGCCAGTTCCGTGCCAAGCGTCGTCAAGTGTGGCGTTGGGCTAAACGGCGAGCCATAGCCAGCCAAGCCAAGCGTCAGGGTCATCGCCAAGGCGCCAGCGGCACCGAGAGCGCCACGAATGTAGGCGCGCGGCGACGAGCCGGCGAGCAGTGGATAGAGTGACCACGCGAAGCAGAGGGCGCAGAGCGGTGCCAGCACGGGGAGCAAGACGCGGCGGCCATCACGCGCCATCAGTAGCACCCAGGCGAGGCCAAGCAGTGCAGCCCCTGGCACAAGGCCGAAAGCAAGGTTGCCAAGCAACGGCAAGGCCGCTGCCAACACCAGTCCACCCGCAAGCAGAGGAAGTCGCAGCGAGACGATGGTTGCCAACAGCGCGATCGCAAAGGGCCAGCCCGTTGGATAGAACGGCAGGGCACCAAGCAACGCGACGCTGGCGCAACCAGTCAGGGCAACGGGCCAGTGCGGTTGCAGTCGGGTCAGCACCGCCGCGAAGCGCACCTCCACGTCGGATTGAGCGCTCGGCCGATCGTGCTCGTGCCGCTCGCGGTGCACATCAATCAGATCCGGCACGGCACGCAACCACCGCTTGCGCAGCCGCACGCGGGGCTCCATCGGCGGCAACTCAATCGACGGATCAAGCTCGGCGCCACCACGCTCCATCGCGACTGCACCACGCAGCAGCGCATCGCGAAGCTGGCTCGGCAAGGGACGACGCTGGTTGTCGAGGTCGAGGGCGCGGTCGATCATCTTGGTCGTGGCCTCTGGCAGATCAGGCCGCTCAGCACGCAGCGAAAGCTGCAGCTTGCGGTGCTTCTCCGCCAGCTCGACGGGGTTCTTGGAGCGGTACGGGTTCTTGCGCGTCAACGCTTCGTAGGCAACGAGTGCGGCTGCCCAAACGTCAACTGAGCCTGTCAGCATCTCCCCACGAACCTGCTCGGGAGCCATATACGAGAGCGTGCCAAGGAGGCTCTCATCGACCGTCGCATCGGGATGGTCCATCTGGGCAATACCAAAGTCGGTCAACTTGAGAATGCCGTCCTCGCGCAGCAGGATGTTGCCCGGCTTGACGTCGCGATGGATGACGCCGCGGGCATGCGCATGTTCGAGGGCATCACAGACCGCTGCGACTGCGCGCAGAACCTCCGACTCCTCGAGGCGTCGCTCGCGCAGTACAACCGAGAGGTCGTTACCCCGGACAAGTTCAAACGACACGAAGATGTAGTTCTCATCTTCGGCATTGCTGAGCATGCGCACGATCGCGCCGTGGTCGAGCGAACTGACTGCGCGCATCTCGCGACGTGCGCGGCGACGCAGTTTCTCCTCGGCGGGGATTGCCTTGAGGGCAACCAGTTCGCCGGTCAGAAGATCCTCCGCCTCGAAGACGGTGGCACTTCCACCAACCCCGATTGTTTCGATAATTCGGTACCGATCAGCGACGATTCCCTCAGGAAAAAGCGGCGGTACACCCTGCGGTGCACTGCGGAGGGGGCGAACGGTCATAGCGCTTGCCGCAGGTAATTGGGAGGAGCGAGTGGTAATGTGGCGAAAGACCGGGTCAGCACTGCTCCCGTTTCGCCATTTATGTCTGCGTTCCTTTCCTTTTTTGACGACGAGTACGACGAGGCCCCGCCCGAGCGATCTGGGCGAAAGCGGCCTTCCTTGCCGGGCGCCGCGCGTGGCAAGGGTCCTCAGCGCCTGCTCGTGCTCGCGATTGGCATCCTGATTGTTGTTGTTGCGGGGTACTTCCTCGTTCAGCGCTGTCAGCGCGACCGCGAGGTTTCCGCGTATCAGGGCTTCGTCGCGCAGTCGAACGAGGTTGCGAAGGCGTCGGGTACGGTCGGCTCGGAGTTCTCTGCCGCCATCTTGACTGCGGGGCAGACGCCCGACGGTCTCAACAAGTCGCTCAATCGCGAGATTCAGGCGCAGCAGCAGATCGCGACCAACGCAGCAGCGCTCAGCGCTCCTGACGGGCTCTCGCCGTACACGCCGTTCCTCGTGCAGACAATGCAGTACCGCGTTAGTGGCCTGCAAGGTCTCCAGCGCGCCTTGACCGAGGCCTTCACGGCCGCAGGTACGACCGGGCAGGTTCCACTCGAGCAGTCTGCCGCTGTCGCCGCGACGTTCCAGCGCCTGATCGCCTCCGACGTGGTCTACACCGACTCGTATCAAGAGCCGAGCAAGCAAGTGCTCGCGCAGAAGTCGATCAACGCGACGGTCGACGATTCGCAGTTCGTGGATCCCAAGCTGATCGAGTTCGCAGCGCCTCAACGCATGCAGTCAATCCTCAATGCGCTGCTTGGTGGCACCCCGGTCGATGGTGGGGGTGCGGTCGTGACGAGCACGGCGGACGATGGCTCGGTCGTCACGTCGACAGAGGCCTCGGCCGTCACGACGGCTGGCGCACTGCACGGGACGAC
>CAXNNM010000012.1:0-13154 GCA_964203735.1 Gaiellales bacterium
AAGGCCGACGCCCTGCAGGAGGCCTCGTACGCCCTGGCCGAGCAGGTCTACAAGGATGCTCAGCAGTCCGCACCGTCGGGCGATGGTGCCTCTGCCGCCGACGATGAGTCCGACGAGGAAATCATCGAAGACGCTGAGGTTGTCGATCCTGACGCCGCCACGGCAGAGAAGTGAGCGCGCATGACCCGGTAGATTCGGACCTCCCCGCCGAGAGCGGGGAGGATTCGATCGTGTCGGAGGTAGAGGCCGAGCTCGTCGAAGAAGAGCTCGATCCTCTGGCTCTGGCCGAACGTCAACGCGACGACTACCTCGACCAGCTGCGACGACTTGCGGCCGAGTTCGACAACTACAAGAAGCGGATGGTCCGCGAGCACGAGGAACTGCGCGAGCGTGCAGCCGAGCGTCTCCTACGCGACCTGCTACCCGTCTTCGACGATCTCGGGCGTGCGCTAACGGCATTTGAGACGGCGGAGACTGAGGCGATCGCCGACGGCGTGGCACTCGTTCATCGCGCACTCTGGACCTTGCTGGAGCGCGAAGGCGTGGCCGAGCTAGATCCGACCGGCGACATGTTTGATCCGCACCGTCACGAGGCGCTGCTTTCCCAGCCGGCCGATGCTCCGGAGGGCACCGTGCTCGAGGTGATTCAGAAGGGTTTCCTGCTCGGCGATCGTGTCTTGCGGCCTGCCCGCGTGGTGGTTGCCGGAGGCGAATCCTGAGCCTGACCCCCGTCACGATCGCCGCAGCTCCGCTGGGCGGTGCCGAAAAAGTCATCACTGGCATCTTCTGGTGCGTCGTCTTGCTGGCCTGGATTGGCACCGGCGTCGGCGTCTCGAATGGCAATGCATTGCACGCCGTCGCGATGTTGTCGGCCGGGCTCATGTTGGGCGCGATCGGTCTCTGGCTGCGCGCCACGCAACCCGTGGCGTATCGCCTCGACAAGGACGCGCTCGTGATTGAGCGCCGCCGTGGCTCGTCGCGGATTGCTGGCCGCATCGAGCCGCATACCGAAAAAGCGCGCTTAGGGCTGCGGCTTGGCTCCGGTGGTCTCTATGGTTACCGCGGTCACTTCCGCGTCGCTGGGGGTGGCTGGACACGGTCGTTTGTCACGGACGTGCGTCGGACCGTGCTGATCAAGGTCGGCCGACGCCGAGTCGTATTGTCCCCGCTCGATCCTGCCGGTCTCGTAGAGGTTGTGCGCAATGCGTGATCTCTACGAGGTACTTGAGGTGCCACGCACGGCAACGGCAGACGAGATCAAGAAGGCCTATCGCAAACTGGCGCGCAAGCATCATCCCGATGCAAACCCTGACGATCCAAAAGCCGAAGAGCGCTTCAAGGAGATCTCGGCTGCGCACGACACGTTGTCCGACGTCGAGAAGCGCAAGGCGTACGACCAGTTTGGAGCTTCGGGCGGCACCGGCGCACAGGGCTTCGATCCCAACGATTTTCGCGACTTCGCCCAAGACCGTGGCTTCGACATCTCCGACCTGTTCGGCGATCTCTTCGGGCGTCGCCGTGGTGGCGGTCCGAGCGCAGGTCGCGGTCGCCGTCCCGCTCGGCGTGGCGTCGATCTCGAGACGCGCGTCACGCTCTCCTTCGACGACGCGTTGCGTGGCGCCCGGGTGACGGTGCCGGTCGACAAGGACGTCAACTGTGCCGATTGTTCTGGCACGGGAGCAGCGGCTGGCACGTCGCGTACGACGTGTCCCGACTGTGGCGGTTCCGGCGAGCGTCAGGTCAATCAGGGGTTCTTTGCGATCGCCGAGGCCTGCATGCGTTGCGGTGGGCAGGGCTCGATTGTCGAACGCCCGTGTACAACCTGCAAGGGCTCTGGTCGCCAACGGCGGACCAAGCGCTACACCGTCAAGATTCCCGCTGGCATTGCAGATGCAGCGCGCATTCGCGTGCGTGGCAAGGGCCTCGACGGCGAGAGTGGTGGGGCACCGGGCGACCTCTGGGTTGTCGTGCAGGTCTTGCCATCGGAACGCTTCACACGACGCGGCAAGGACATCATCGTCGAGGTTCCAGTCACGTTCCCCGAGGCGGCGCTTGGTGCCGAGATCGATGTGCCGACACCGCTTGGCGAAAAGGTACGCGTCAAGGTTCCGGCTGGTTCCGTCGACGGCAAGATGCTGCGCGTTCGAGGTCTTGGCGCACCCGCAACGAGCGGCGACGATGGTTCGCTGCTCGTTCGGCTCAAGTTGATCGTGCCCAGTGGACTCTCGACACAGCAGACTGAGGCGCTCGAGAAGTTTGCAGCGCTCGACGGCGGGACCGATCCGCGGGCGGAGCTGTTTACGTGAACGAAGACACTCCCAAGTACATGATCGGCGTCGCCGCCGAACTCGTCGGGATGCACCCCCAGACGCTGCGGCTGTACGAAACCCGAGGTCTCGTGCGGCCTCGTCGCACGGCCGGTGGCACCCGCCTCTATTCGGATGCCGAACTGATGCGCCTGCAGCGCATTACCGAGCTCGCCTCGGGCCTTGGTCTCTCGCTCCAGGGCGTCGAGCACGTGCTCGCACTTGAAGATCGCGTGCAGCAATTGGAGCAGCAGGTCGCCGACCTCGGAGCGGCCCTCGACGAGGCTGCGCGCGTAATGCAGACTGAGGTCGAGAGCGTCCATCGCTCCTACCGGCACGAAATCGTGCCGTACATCCCACCGCCTGGCGCGGAGCTTGTCATCCGCCGCCGGCGCATGCGTTGAACCACTTCCCGTAGCTGATACCGAACTGAGGAACCCCACAATGGATCCCACCAAATTGACCGTCAAAGCGCAGGAGGCACTCGGCAGAGCAGCCGAGCGTGCCCGCGTTGCCGGTAATCCCGAACTGACCCCACTGCATCTCTTGGCCGGCCTGCTGGCCGAGCACGGATCCGTTGCCGAGTCGCTCTTGCGCGGCGCCGGTGGTGACGTTGACGCGTTGCGTCGCGAAACCGACGAGGCGCTCGACAAGCTTCCGAGCATGAAGGGCGCAGCGACTTCGCCGCAGGCCTCACTGGGGCTGCGCGAGACGCTCGAGCGTGCCACGAAGGAATCGCAGGAGATGGGCGACGACTACGTCGCGTCGGAGCACGTCCTGATCGCACTCGCCGAGCATTCAGGAACCGCGAAAGACATTTTGCGCCGCCAGAACGTGACAAAGAACGCGCTCTTGGAAGGTCTCAAGAACATTCGCGGTGGCAAGCGTGTGACCGACCCCAACGCCGAGGATCTCTACGACGCGCTCCAGAAGTACGCCCGCGACCTGACGGCCGCGGCCGAGGCTGGCAAGGTCGATCCAGTGATTGGCCGAGACGACGAGATTCGTCGAGTTGTCCAGGTCCTCTCGCGGCGCACGAAAAACAATCCGGTCCTGATCGGCGAGCCAGGCGTTGGCAAGACCGCCATTGCCGAGGGCCTCGCCATGCGCATCGTCGCCGGCGACGTACCCGAGAGTCTGCGTGGCCGCAAGATCTGGGCGCTCGACATGGGCGCGCTCCTTGCAGGAGCCAAGTTTCGTGGCGAGTTCGAGGAGCGACTCAAAGCCGTACTCGGTGAGGTGACAGCGGCTGAGGGTCAGATCGTGCTGTTTATCGACGAACTCCACACGGTCGTGGGCGCAGGCGCGGCCGAGGGTGCCGTCGATGCGGCCAACCTGCTGAAGCCGATGCTGGCGCGCGGCGAACTGCGCGCAATCGGTGCCACGACGATCGACGAGTACCGCAAGCACGTCGAAAAAGATGCTGCCTTGGCCCGCCGCTTCCAGCCCGTGCTCGTGGGTGAGCCAAACGTGGAGGACGCGATCGGGATTCTGCGCGGACTCAAGGAGCGCTACGAAGTCCACCATGGCGTGCGCATTCAAGACAGTGCAATCGTGGCCGCTGCGATGCTTTCGGATCGCTACATTGCCGATCGTTTTCTGCCGGACAAGGCAATCGACCTGATCGACGAGGCCGCGAGTCGTCTGCGCATCGAGATCGATTCGCGCCCGACCGAGCTCGACGAGATCGAGCGGCGGATCGTGCGCATCGAGATTGAAGATGCGGCGCTCGCCAAGGAGAGTGACGTCGTCTCGGCCGAGCGGCGCGATGCGCTCGCCAGCGAGCTCGGTGGACTTCAAGAGATTGCCGATGAGATGCGTGGGCGCTGGGAACTCGAAAAGCGCCACATCGATTCGATCCGTCGACTCAAGAGCATGATCGAAGACGTCAAGACCGAGGCAGAGCGAGCAGAGCGTGAGGCCGATCTACAGCGCGCTGCGAAATTGACGTATGGCGACCTCCCAGCCTACGAGGCCGAACTACTGGCCGAGACGGCGGCGCTTGACGAGGCTCAAAAGGATGGCTCGGTGCTCAAAGAAGAGGTCGACGAGGAAGACATCGCCGAGGTCGTCGGCGCTTGGACAGGGATTCCCGTGTCGCGCCTGATGGAAGGCGAGATGCAGAAGCTTGTGCAGCTCGAGGAGCGTCTTCACGAGCGCCTCGTTGGGCAAGAAGAGGCCATCTCCGCCGTCTCCGACGCGATCCGTCGCTCTCGCGCAGGGCTTGGTGATCCCGATCGACCGATTGGGTCGTTCCTCTTCCTTGGCCCGACCGGTGTCGGCAAGACCGAGCTCGCTAAGACGCTCGCCGAACTGCTCTTTGACGACGAAAAGTCGATGATCCGGATCGATATGTCGGAGTACATGGAACGCCACTCCGTCTCGCGTCTCGTCGGTGCGCCGCCCGGCTACGTCGGCTATGACGAGGGTGGCCAATTGACCGAGGCGATTCGACGCCGCCCATACTCCGTCGTCCTGCTCGACGAGATCGAGAAAGCACACGGCGACGTCTTCAACGTCTTGCTGCAGGTGCTCGATGACGGTCGTCTGACCGACGGCCAGGGACGCACCGTCGACTTTACGAACACGGTGCTGATCATGACCTCGAATGCGGGGTCCGAGTTTGTGCTCGACGAGCTCTCCCACGACGAGATCCGCGATCGGGTCGATGGTGTGCTGCGGCAGACTTTCCGACCCGAGTTCCTCAATCGCATCGACGAGACAGTGATCTTCCATCGGCTGACCGAGCTCGAGATCCGCAAGATCGTCGACCTGCAGGTCCACCGTCTCGTACGCCGCGTTGAGGCTCGTCGTGTGGCCTTTGAGGTGACCGATGCTGCCAAGGATCTCTTGGCTCGCGAAGGTTACGATCCCACCTATGGCGCTCGACCGCTGAAGCGTGCAATCCAGCGCCTGCTTGAGAATCCGCTGGCGCTGCGTCTGCTTGAGGGCGATATCGGCGATGGTGCCCGTGTGATTGCAGAAACCAGCGACACAGAAGACGGCATCGTCTTTACGATTGAGACTCCTCAGGCGGCCGTCTGACCATGGGTTTGTTCCGCCGTCGCTCTGCGTCGTCCGACGCTGCCAACGATCTGGACCTCGAGCTCGAGACCCCGGTTGTTGAGGAAGAACAGGGGCCACTCGGGCCGACCGGTCGCCCACTGCATCCTGTCGGCGCGTACTTCGAGGCGGCGTTTCGGCGCTTTGGTGTCAACTTCGGTGGGTATCTGCTGATTGCAGCCGTCAGCGCGATGCCACTGCTGGGTGTCAAGCTGATTGTGTCGGGCACGGCGGTTCCAGGATTGTGGGCCGGGCTGATGTACGCGGCGGCTTTCGCGCTTGGCAACTTTATGGTGCTCTCGCTGGCCACGATGCTCGTGGTAGGAAGCCTCCGCGGGCGTCTCGGCTCGCTCTTGATCACCGGCGTCGTCACGGTCGCGGTTGGCACGCTGCTGATCTGGCAGCTCGTCTTCGTTGCGGTCGTGTTCTATCCGCTGCTTGCCTTCCCGCCCATCATCGCGGCCTCTGGCGATGCGCGCGGTTTTGGCTCGATCTGGCAAGGCGTGCGGATGACAGTGCGTTGGTTCAAGCGCACCTACGCCTGTGTGCTCGGCCTCGCGATCGTGATTGCCGCGGTGGCTGTTGGTTTCGGCATCTTGCTGACGCCGCTCGGATCGCTGTTGCAGCAGCAAGTCACGTTCGCCATCACCACGATCATCGTCTGGCCGGTCGCAGCGCTCGTCTTCCGCAACCTCTACGGCGATGTGACGGGACGGCTCGTGATCAACGAGTCGCCGAAAGAGAATGAGCGACGCAAAGAAGTCATCAAGCGTCGTCGCGAGAAGGCCAAGCGCAACCGCGAGCGGATCAAGAAGGTCACGGGCGAGGAGTAGGGTGCGACGAAGGGGTCAGACCCTTTAGTCGCATACCCGCCTGATCCGCCACAGCTTCAGCAGCGTCTTTTGCGGGAATGCGACTAAAGGGTCTGACCCCTTAGTCGCACTAGCGGTTGATCGTGTCCCAGACGCGGTTCGGCGTCATGGGCAACTCGTGCACGTGCGTGCCGATCACCTTGGCGATGGCGTTGCCGATCGCGGCCAGCGTCGGAACGCTCGGCGGCTCTGCAATGCCCTTGACGCCACTCGGGCCACCATCGGTAGCCGCTGGGCCGACGAAGGCGATCTGGATTGGGGGGACATCCGCAGCCGTCTGCAGCTTGTACTCCAACAGACCGGCGTTGAGGATGCGACCGTCGTCCGAGATCTTCGACCCTTCGAGGAGCGCCTGGCCGATGCCCATCACGACACCACCCTCAATCTGGCCCTCAGCACCAAGCGGGTTGATGATCGTGCCCGAGTCGTGTGCGGCGGCAACACCGAGCACGCGCACGACGCCGGTTTCGCGATCGACCTTCACGTGGGCGGCGTGGCAGAAGAAGGTGGGGGCAACCCACGACTCCATACCCATCCGGCCGACACAGGCCGAGCCTTCAACCTCGGGAGCAGCTGGAACATCGCCCGAGCCGGTCGCGAGCAGCTGGTCGCCACCCGTGGCCTCGCCGGCCAGATCGACAATGCTGACGCTCTTGTCGGGGGAGCCCTTGACACGCACAAGGCCGTCGGCAACTTCGAGGTCGCCCACAGCGGCTTCGAGCCGCTCGGACGCCATTTCGAAGAGGCGGGTCTTGATCACATTGGCAGCGGCCACGACAGCACGACCGTTGTTGAAGGTCGTCTGCGAACCGGAGGCACCCATGTCGTACGGGCCAGCCTCGGTGTCCTGATAGACGATCGAGAAGTTCTCGGGCTGCATGCCGAGAACGTCGGCGGCAAGGCGCGGAAGCGCCATCACGGCGCCAGATCCACACTCCATTGCGCCGGTCACGATCGTCGCGGACCCGTCACCGTTGAACTTGATGTACGCACCCGATGAGGAACCGAAGGATGGCCACCAACCGATCGCCATGCCGATCGCCTCATCCTCGGGGAGGTCCTTGCCGTAGCCGAGCATCTCGGCGGCAGCATCGAGGCACTGCGGGGCGCCGTGGGGGTCGAGGACCTGGCCAGAGACCGTTGCGTCGCCGTCCTGCACCACATTCTTGCGGCGCAGCTCAAGCGGGTCCATGCCGAGTGCCTTGGCAATCACGTCCATGTGCTGCTCGAGCGCCCAGTTGACCTGCGGCGCCGTAGGGGCACGCACCGAGCCGGAAGGCTGGTGGTTCGTGTAGACGATGCGGGCTTCGATGTCGCAGCTTGGGATGCGGTACGGCCCGGCAGCGTGCATCGCGGCGAGCTGTGGGAAGAAGCCGCCGTCGGCGGTGTAGGCACCGTTGTCGATCAGGAGCGTGCCGCGGCGGCCGGTGATCGTGCCGTCGCGCTTGACGCCCGTCTCGAGGGTGATGACCATGCCTTCGCGGCGATGGTCGGGTGCGATGAACTCCTCGCGGCGCGAGAAGACGAGCTTGGTCGGGCGCTTAGCCTTGCGGGCGACAGCGGCGACGTGTGCTTCGAAATGAAACTCGCACTTGCCACCAAAGCCACCGCCGAGATGGGGGACGATCACGCGCACGGCGTTCTCGGGCATCTCGAGCGTGTGGGCGACACCAGCGCGGGCGTTAAACGGCACCTGCGTCGACGACCAGATCGTGACCTGATCACCATGCCACTCAGCGATAATCGCCCGCGGTTCGATCGGGGCGGCGTGCTGCATGTCAGCCACGTAGCGACCACTGATGACGGTGTCGGCCTCGGCCATGCCCTTGTCGATGTCGCCGAAGACGAGCGTGGAGCGGCCAGCGTCGTTGCGATCTCGCACGATGTCAAAGGAGTCGCCGTACGACTCCCAATCTGGGTGCACAAGCGCGGCGCCTGGAGCAGCCGACTCTTCGATGTCGTTCATCACCGGCAGCGGTTCGATGTCGACCTCGATCAGGTCGAGAGCGGCCTGCGCGACGGCGGGAGTGGTGGCGGCGACAGCGGCGATGATCTCGCCCTCGAAGCGCACCCACTCACGCGCGAACAGGCGACGGTCCTGGATGTACGGACCGTGCTGGAGATCGGGGACGTCGGCATGGGTGACGACGGCGAACACGCCGGCGAGAGCCTCGGCCTTGCTGGTGTCGAGACGCGTGATGCGACCATTGGCGATACCGGCATAGAGGAACTTGCAGTGCGTCATGCCAGCGAGCTGCATGTCTGCCGTGTAGCGACCGAGACCGGTCACCTTGTCCTTGCCATCTTGGCGCTTAAACGTCCTGCTCTCGACAACGGCCATGGAGGCCCTCCCTCACTGTGCGAACCGAATTCGCTACATCCTACTGGCGCGGGGCGGCGAGTGCGAGCCTGCGCGTTAGGGCCAGCGCTCGAGGGCTGGTGCCATCCCCTCAACGATGATCGTCGCGGCACACCGAGCAGCCTCAGCGGCGAGCGCTGCGGGGTCCTCATCGGCCTCGAACGGCGACAGTACGTAGGCGGCAACGTCGCGTTGATCACCCTTGCCGGGACGACCAACACCGCAGCGCACACGGAAGAAGGCGGGCGAGCCGAGCGCGTCGGCCAGCGAGCGCAACCCGTTGTGGCCCTTGAGGCCGCCACCGTCACGGGCGCGGACGATACCTGGCTCGAGCTCGATGTCGTCGTAGATCACGATGATCTCGTCGAGCGGCAACTTGAGGTCATGGACGCAGGCGCCGACGGAGCGGCCCGAGTCGTTCATAAACGTTTCGGGTGCGAGCACGCCGACTGCTACCTCGCCGAGACGAACTTCGGCATAGCGACCGTTGTACTTGTCCTTGGTCTTGGCACCCTGTTCTGAGAGCAACGCGTCGACGGCCATCCAGCCAATGTTGTGGCGCGTCCGGGCGTATTTCGAACCAGGGTTGCCGAGCCCAACGATCAGGGCGTCGACGTAGCCCATGTGGCGCTACTCGCTAGAGTCGTCGCCCGAAGAGTCGTCGCCAGACGCCTCTCCAGCGGACGCATCGTCGCCCTCGCCGACGAGCGGAACCTCGCCCTCGGCACCCTCTTCGCCCTCAGTTGTCGCCTCGGACAAGGCGGCACGCGTGACGACACAGGAGCAGACGACAGCGTCGGGATCGCCAGCGAACTCGTAGCCCGTTCCGGCTGTCAGGTCGCGGATATGAATCGAGTGAGCAATGCGCAGTTCGGTGATGTCGACAACGATCTCAGTCGGCATCGCGCCCGGCAGAGCAATCACGAGGATCTCGTGCAGCGAATGCTCGATCATGCCGCCGTCGAGCTTGATGCCGTCGGCCTCGCCGACCAGATGCACTGGCACGGGGGCGGTAATCTTCTCGGTCATCGAGATGGCAATCAGGTCGATGTGCGTGACACGATCGCGGACGCGATCGATCTCCATCGCCTTGAGAATCGCGTTGACAGGCTTGTCCTCACCATCGATCACGAGCGAGAGGATCGCGTTGCGACCGGCCTCGCCCATCATCGCGGAGCGCAGCTTGACGCGCTCGATCTGGAATGGCATCGGCTCGCGGCCCTGACCGTACAACACACCAGGAATCACGTCCTGCTTGCGCAGACGCTGGTTCTCGCGCGTCGATGCTGCCTTGCGCTTGGTGATGGTGAGTGTGGTGTCCGACATGTCAGTTTGGCTCCCGTGAGGTGCGCGGCGCAGTGTACGCGAGGGTGGCGCGCTGTGCGCCATCCGGGGCGCTAGCGACCGGTTGTCGCTCCAGCGCCACCGTTGCCGCCGTTGCCACCAGCACCGCCCGTGTTGCCAACCAGCTGCACCTGCGCTCCCGCACCGGCGTTACCGCCGGCGCCCTGGACGGCTGGGGCCGCAGGCGGGAACAACGACGGGACAGGCGTACCCGTGGCACTTGGTACAGGCGTGCCCGAACCGGCAATTGTGGAGAGCGTGCCTGCCTGCGCCTGCGCCTGATGGGCTGCGGCGTGCCTAGCGAGATTGCTCGCGCTTCCGCCCAACGACGTGAGGTACGAGCCAAACAGCTTCTGGGTGGACTTCGGCTTGCTGGCGCTGCTACCCGCCTTGTTAGGGGCGTTCGACGGGTTGACAGTCGAGCCGATCAAGGCGATTGCCTCTTTCTTGCCCGTGATCGAGTGAATCGCGTTGAACTGGAGCAGGCCGCTGGTGATGGTGGCGTAGGCCCCGGTGCCTGCAGTCAACATGCCGGCACCCGAGAAGGTCAGGTGCAGGCGCGTCTGCGCGTACGTCGATACTGCCAAGCCACTGACGGTGCCGAGGCTGTTAGTGATCGTGAACGTCGTCTCGGCAACGCCGGCCTTGGGATGCAAGGTGTAGGTCAACTTGATCGTGCCGGAACCGATTGGGCTGCCTTGAACGTTGCCCTCATCGTTAAGGACCGTGGGGCTGGTCACGCTGGCGAGGTGCGTCTTGCCGAGGATGATGACGCCGGCACCCTTGGTGGGGGCAGTCGCTGTCGTCAGTTGCATGAGGCCACCTGTGGCGCCGGCAAACGTCGGCGCAGCGAGGAGCAGCCCAACACTAGAGAGGACGATGACGGAGCGCAGCGGAATCATGGAAGGCATTGTCAGATCTCCTAGAGGGGCTGCAGACGGGTGGACTTGATCGTCTGCAACTTCTTCATTAGACGCAAGAACTGAATGTCTTGGGCAGGTGTCCGGTCGTACGAGGCATGCGCGATGTTGACCGTTTCAAGCGGATCGGTCTTGAGGTCGTACATCTCGAATTCACTGGGCACATCGCCCGTGGCGTCCCAATACTCAGCAAACTTCCAGCGCTTCTCGCGGAACGAGACGATGTGCTGCGGCGGTGGGATGTACGGCCCGCTGGCCTGGCCAGACTGCCAATCGTCGTAGGTGAAGATGATCTCGCTCTGGACCGGCTTGCTCTTCGGGTTGAGCACGATCGACGAGTAGTCGACGCCTTCCCACGGTGCCTGCGCAGTGCTAGGTGCTTGGAAAAGGCTCGCAATCGTCGGCAAAAAGTCGACGTGCGAGACGAGCGCGTCGCTGCGTACCGGGCGCTTGTAGAGGTTCGGGTTCGAGTAGATCAGCGGAACGTTGATCGCCTCTTCGTAGAAGTTGAAGTTCTTCTGGCGCATCCCACCATGGGCAACGCCCAGTTCGCCGTGGTCGGCCGTCTTGATCACCAGCGTATTACCGAGCAAGTTATTGTCGGTCAGAGCGCCGAGGATATTGACGAGGTAGGCGTCAGACGACTTCATCAGGTTGCCGTAGAAGTTGATGTAGTTGCGCTTCTTCCTGGCCGTGTTGAGTACGCCCAATCCGGCCGAGAGCTTGAGGAAGATCTGCTGCGCGCGCGGCTTGGTCGAGAGGTCCTCATTGACGGTGGCTGGCAGGCCAATGTCGCCTTCGATCCACGTGGTGTCGTAGCCGGCGTCCGTGAGGCTCTTCGGATACTCAAGGACATCGTGCGGATTGACGAGCGAGACGATCAGGAAGAACGGCTGCTGCGTCGCGGCGTACGAGTTGATGAACTGCAGAGCGCCTTCGTTACCGTCGGTGTAATTCGTCGTCTGGCTGCCAATAAAACGCGCGTCGTTCTGTGCGGTGCCGCCACCCATCTCGGGGAAGCTCTGGTTGGCTCCGGCGTCGTCCGGGTTCCAGCGGTTGAAGGAGTAGGCGTTGAGGTCGGCCGACGTCCATTCGGCACCGGCGGGCTTGCTGCAGTGCCACTTGCCCTTGTAGACCACGGTGTAGCCGGCGGCCGACATGACCGTCGCGATGTTCGCGAGGCTGGTCGAGAGCGGTACCTGATCGGGATACGTCGGATAGGGCATGTTCGACTCGAGCGTGTACTTGACGCCGTGCTGCGCGGGGAAGTAGCCGGACATCAGCGTCGAGCGAGCCGGCGAGCACATGCAGGCATTCGTAAAGGCGTTGGTAAACGTCAGTCCGTGGCGCTGGAGCTGCGTCATGCCCGGCATGTTCTCTTGGGCCCAGCCGATCGGGAAATGCTGGATCGCGCGCTCTTGGTCGGTGATGAACATCACGACGTTCATGCCCTTGAGGGTGGTCGGAGCGGTCGTAGCCGCGCCTGCAATGCCAGGCAAGCCCATTAGTCCACCGAGACCGAGTGCACCAGCGGCAGCAGCGGTGCGCGCCAAGAAACTCTGACGATCGATGGCGGGGGTGTCGAGGTCGTCGTTGTGCTCAGTCATGCCCTCGACTGTAGCGGTTCCTAGATTGCCCCGTCAGGTGTCGTAAGCGGGCACGCTGCCAGGAATTCTGGCTGAGACCACCCATCTGGCCTCAGCCAATCTGCCTACGTCAGCGGCTGCAGTCGGGTCGACTTGATCCGCTGGAGCTTTTTGTACAGGCGCTTGAACTGCCGCTTCTGCGCGTCTGTCCGAGGGTAGGACTTGTGCGCGAGGTTTTTGAGCTCGCGTGGGTCGGTTAGCAGGTCGTACATCTCGAATTGGCTCGGTACGTTGCCATCGGCGTCGTAGTACTCGGCAAACTTCCAGCGCTTCTCGCGGAACGAGACGATGTGTTGCGGCGGCGGGACGTACGGGCCCTGATCCTGGCCACACTGCGAGTCGTCGTAGGTAAAGATGATCTCGTCCTGAACGGGCTTCGCCTTGGGGTTGAGTACGAGCGACGAGTAGTCGACGCCTTGCCAAGCAGCCTTTGCCGAGTCTGGCGCGCTGAAGAGGCTGGCAAGGGTTGGCAGCAGGTCGATGTGCGACACCAAGGCGTCGGTCTGGAAGGCGCGCTTGTACAGCTTCGGACTCGACCAGATCATCGGGATCCGAATCGTCTCTTCGTAGAAGTTGAAGCTCTTCTGGATCATGTTGCCGTGGGTGAGCCCCATCTCGCCGTGGTCGGACGTACGGATGATCAC
>CAXNNM010000013.1:0-13018 GCA_964203735.1 Gaiellales bacterium
GCCGCCGTGTCGATGGAGCCCGCAGAGCTGCTCGAGCGCATCTACGACGAGACGGCGATGATCGAGTCGCTGCGTGCCGAGCGCACGCTCGAGGCCAACGGGCGCATCGAGAACCTCGACGAGCTCTTGGGCGTGGCGCGGTCCGCCACGTTGACGGGCGAGCCTGAGGCTGATCTTGCGATGTTCCTGCAGGAGCTCAGTTTGGTCTCGGATGCGGATCAGGTGCCAGATTCTGAGGACGACTCGGCGGTCACCATGATGACGCTCCACACTGCGAAGGGCCTGGAGTTTCCAAGGGTCTACATGGTCGGTATGGAAGACAACATCTTCCCGCACGCGCGGGCGCTGGAGGAGGCGAACCTCGAAGAGGAGCGTCGTCTTTGCTACGTGGGGATGACACGAGCGCGCGAGCAGTTGACGATGACGTACGCACGCACGCGCAGTCTCTATGGTCGCCAGGACTACAACCCGCCGTCAACGTTCCTGAGCGAGATACCGGGCGAGTTTGTCAATCATGAGCGGGTTGCTTCGCGCGGTGGCACGAGTCTTCCGTCGTCGCAGGGTCGCTGGTCGGATCGGCCCGCTCCCGTTCCACAATCCCGAGCGATTGTGCGTGAGCCGGCTAAGGATCTGCCGCTGATTTCGACAGGCGACACAATCCGGCACCTGCGTTGGGGCGATGGGATTGTGATCGGCGTTCCGTCGGCCGAGGAAATTCTCGTGCGCTTCCCTGAGGCAGGAGAGCGGCGCCTCCACGTTGCGTACGCCCCAATCGAGCTGATCTCCTCGTAGTAGGTCTGTGTCGCGGCAGGCGACGGCTTGTGGGTGAAGACGTCATCCGCCTCCTCTTGGCTCGCGCAGAGGCATCGAAACTCCGGTAACCCGACTAAGCGATCCCGGCGTGTTCCAAAGCAACGACGATTAACAGGGCTACTCGGTATCTGTACGATTGGCCGTGTCGCGATACGCTTCGCGGGCAGGGACGGAGATCAGATGGCCGCAGGGACGGAGAGCATCAAAACGACGTGTCCGCGTGACTGTTACGACGCCTGCGGAATCGTTGTGGTGCGGCGCCCCGGACATGCGCCGCAGGTGCGCGGCGATAAAGATCATCACGTCTCGCAGGGAAAGCTCTGCCGCAAGTGCACCATCGCCTACAACGGCGTGTTTCTGGACGAGACGGCACGGCTGACGACGCCGTTGATTCGGACGGGTCCGAAGGGCTCTGGGCGCTTTCGTGAGGCGACCTGGGACGAGGCGCTTGGGTATGTCGCCGAGCGCCTCGGCCAAGTTGTCAGTGACAAGGGTGGCGGAGCTATCACGTACGCGCACTACACCGGCACCTGTTCCCTTTTGGCCTACAACTTTCCCTGTCGCCTCTTCCGTCAGCTCGGCGCGACGGAGGTCAACCCCGACACGATTTGCAATAACGCGGGGCATGTCGCCCTCGACTACGTATATGGCACCTCGCTCGATGGCTTCGATCCGCGTACATCCGTCGATGCAGACTGCATCCTCGTCTGGGGTTGCAACCCGTCAGCGACTGCGCCACACCAGCAGGAGCATTGGCTCGATCCCTTCCCCGGCAGCGTCATCGTTGTGGATCCGATCCGTACAGACAGCGCGAAGGCCGCGGATCTTCACCTGCAGTTACGCCCCGGAACGGATGCAGCGCTGGCCTTTGCGTTCCTGCATGTCGCCTTTCGAGACGGTCACGCCGACCGTGCGTTTCTTGCCGATCACAGTATTGGCTGGCAGGAGCTGGAGGCGCTAGCGATGGAGTGCACGCCTGTCTGGGCGGAGCAGGAGACCGGCGTTCCGGCGGCGCTGATCGAGGAGGCCGCGCGCCTTTATGGGGCCGGACGGTCGTTGCTCTGGATCGGGCAGGGCCTGCAGCGCCAACCGACGGGCGGCAACATCACTCGAACGGTGTCGATGCTGTCCGCTGTGACAGGCAACATCGGGCGCCCCGGCAGCGGATTTTTGTACCTCAACGCCGAGCGCCGCAACCTCGACGATGCGCACATCGCCGGCGTCGACCGGTACCCCGACGTGCCCGACGCGATTGGCCACATGGATCTCGTCGAGCATCTCGGAGACCACGAACAGGTAGGCGCGCTCGTCTGCTTCAACATCAACCTTGCCGCCTCGAATCCTGATCAGGCTCGGCTCCGCGAGGTGCTCACCCGCGACGACCTCTTTACCGTAGTCGTCGATCTGTTCTCAACCGACACGGCTGACTATGCAGATGTAGTGCTGCCGGCGGCGACCTTTTTGGAATTCGACGACATCGTCGCGTCGTACTTTCATCGGACTCTGTCGGCGCAGGTTCGAGCGGTCGATTCGCCGGGTCAGGCGCTTTCGAACATGGAGATCTTTCGGCGGCTTGCCGCTGCGATGGGTCTCGACGATCCGGCGTTGCACGAGAGCGACAGCGCGATGCTCGCTGGGCTGATGGAGGGGACCGGCACCGGCCTGACGTTCGCAGAGCTCGCAGAGCGTGGCACGATCTGGCCCGAGTCCGAGCCAAGCATCCAGTTCGCAGATTTTGTGTTCAACACGCCGAGCGGCAAGATCGAACTGGTCTCTGAGACCGCGGCAGCCGAGGGACACGGTCGCCTGCCGCATGCCGGCGCGGATGCAGCGCCCACCGACGGCCGATTGCGACTGTTGTCACCCGCAATCGGTTGGATGCTGAACACCAGTTTCTCAAATGATCCGAAGATCCGCCGCCAAGCCGGCGCGATGGCCGTCTTCTTGCATCCAGATGAAGCGCGTCTGCGCGGACTGCTCGACGGTGCAGCTGTTCTCATTGCGAGTGCGACGGGCCAACTCGAGGCAGCGCTCGTGGTCAGCGATGACGTTCCGACTGGCGTCGCCTACTTCCCGAAGGGCCGCTGGCTAAAACAGGAGGCGGCTGCCGCCAACGTCAACGTCCTCAACCCGAGCCGCGTCTCGGACATGGGTGAGAGCGCTACGTATCATGGAACCGAGGTGACGGTAGTCGCGGTTGGCTGAGTTCGGTCTGATTTACCGCGATTATTCAACCCCGGCCTCGGCGCCACCGGCAGCCTTCTGGACCGTGAAGGTCGCCGGCTGGTGGTTCGGCGAGCTCGCCATCACGTCGACGGAGAGTGCATTCTTATCCGTGTAATAGAGGCTGTACTTGTTCACGGGGAAGTGGTCCGTGGCGGTGGTCTGGTCGAAGTGCACGATGCGGGTTCCGCCAGCTGGGATCGAGAAGCCGGCAAGTTCGGTGTAGTAACCCTCCGTGGCCGCGGTCATCGGATCGGTTATCTTGAAGTAGATCCCGACCTGATCGAGCGGTTTGGAAGTCGAATTCTTGAGCTGAATCTCGAGGTGGTCACCGACGCCTTTACCGGTGTCGGGCGAGATGTTGTTTTCGACGAGAACTTTCGTGATTGTCAATCCGGGTGCGGTAGAGGCGTTGGAGATCGGATTTTGTGGTATCGGGAGGACCTGCGTGCTCCCGCTGGTCGCTGGCGTCGTCGCAGCCGTTGTGGCTGTGCCGGCGGTATTAGCGGTGGTTGTGCCCGTTGGTGGCGCGAGGGCCGTCGTCGTCGCAGCGGCACCGCAGCCGGCGAGGAGGATCAACGCTAGGCCGCTTGCGCCCGCTGCGGCTGACTTTCTAAGTGTGCGCTTGCTGGTGTTCATGTTATGTCTCCTGTTGTGTGATGCGTTCGCGCCTCAGGCCGGACCACATCAGGACGCTGAGCAGCGCCATATACGCGGCGATCCATGCAACGTCGCCACGCTTGTCTGAAGTGATCGTGCTAAGGGACTTGCCGTTGTACTTGTCTTTGATCCCGGTCACTGCGAACGAGTACCGCTCGAAGTGCTTTGTCAGAGAGGTCTCTTCGAGGGTGTTTCGGATCGTTTCATAGGTGGAAAAGTGTGCGAGTACCTTCAACTCGTCGGGCTTCTGCACTTGGAGCGCGGCGAAAAGGCCCCCGGGGACCTGGTTGTCGGGATCCATCGTGTCGCCGATCTGGGGGATGATCAGGACCACTGCGAGCCACACGACGAGGGCCACGACGAGACCATTCGCGACAACCTTCGAGCGGGCCGACACCCACGTCCCGAGTGCATAGAACAGCAGCATGTAGATGATGCCGAGGACAAACGCGATGGCGAGCCTGACGAGTTCTGCGCCGTCCAGCCAGACGCCGCCGACGATGCCGATCAGCACGATGGAGATGATCGCGGCGGCCGCAAGGATCGTCGCGATCACCGCGGTGGCGCCGAGTAGCCGGCCGAAAAAGAGATCACGCGCACGGATCGGTCGAGTCAGGATCAGTCTGAGAGTATTGCCTGTCCGTTCGCGGGCAACGCTCAGGTACCCGAGGCCGATCCCGATTATTGCACCGATGATCTGGATGTACTCGATGACGCCTCGCAACAGCTGAAGTGGATAGAACTGCGGTGGTGCGGTGATGGTTATGCCAGCCGCGGTGGCCTGCGCGACGTAGGTGGCGTAATCGGTGATCTGTGCCTTGAAGTCGTACGACCCGATTGTGATTGAGCCGGCCGTGACTAGGACCATTGCAAGGATCAGAAGGACGAGGACACCACTGCGGAGGGCAGACCGGTATTCGTGTGCAGCGAGCGTCAGGATGCGACTGGGTGCGCGCCTAGTCACGAGCGTCCTCCTCGGAGAAGTCGTGTCGTTTGATTAGTTGACTTGCCGTGCCGCCGAGCAATAAAAGCGCGATGATGATTGGCGCCAGTTGGGCTGCGACGATGATTGTTCCGGTAGTGCTGACGTCACTCAGGATGTTGGTGCTGAGCGTCTTATACTGCTCATTGATCGCGATCGGTTTTGCCTTCGATGTGGCGCGGAAGAACTCTGAGCTACTGACCGTGGCGGGGTCGGTGACGGGGTTCAGCGACGCGACGGGCCGTAGACCGGAGGTGAACTGCGGTGTCGCGAAGGTGATCAGCACCCAGATGGCGACGGCGGCAAAGAGCCCGGTAGACGGGCTGCGGATCAATAGTGTGGCTACCATTCCGACGAGCACGAAGACCTGGAGGTAGAGGCTGGAGAGAGCGTAGAACAGCACCAGTCGCAAGAACTCGGAGGCGGTTAGCAGGCCGCCATTGGTCAGGGTCAACGCGACGGCGCTGAGCACGAGGCAGGCAGCCATGATCACGATGATGGCGAGTGTGCTGCCGGCAAGCTTGCCCCAGAAGTATGTCGAGCGGCGTATCGGGCGAGAGAATACGACGCGCATGACACCGGCTTGCCGGTCGTCGGTGATGCTTCGGTTCCCGATCACGATTGCCAACAGCGCGCCGATCAGCGGGATGTAAATGATCATGTTGTTGAGCAACGTTAGGCGCGGCTTGGACGCGAAAGGGTTCGGTGGAATGGGCTTGCCAGCGGCCGTCAGCGTCCTGACGGTCTCGTCGTAGACGCTGATAATGGTGGAGTGGCTCGACCAGCCAATGAAGCCCGCGAGTGCCGTCATCACTAGCAGCACGCCGAGCATCAGAACGAACGTTCCGCTGCGTGACAACGAGCGGAGCTGCTGGTGGGCGATGATCAGTGTCGTCGTCATCGATCCCCCAGCTGCATGTAGATACCCTCGAGCGACGCCTCGTTCGGGAAGCGCTCGAGGGTGCTGGCGAGCGAGTCGCGATAGATCAGTTCGCCGCCGGCGAGAACTCCGATTGTGGTACAGACCTTCGCGACCTCACTCAGCAGATGCGTGTTCATAAAGATCGTCATGCCGAGATCGGCGTTGAGTCGGACGATCGTGTCGCGCAGCTGGCGGACGCCCATCGGATCGAGACCCGATGTCGGCTCATCGAGGAATAACACGCGTGGCCTGTGCAGGATCGCCTGGGCGATCCCGATTCGTTGACGCATGCCTTTGGAGAACGTTCCGACGCGACGGTCGGCAAGTTCGCGGCACTCAAGAAAGCCAAGCGCCTCGTCGATCGCCTGCAGGGTGTTCTCGACGCCAGATAGTTGTCCGAAGAACCGCAGGTTCTCCTTGGCAGTCAGGTTGTCGTACAGGCGGACGTTCTCGGGTAGGTAGCCGATCACGCGCTGTACCTGCAGACGTTCCGTCACGACGTCGAAACCGCAGACCCGGGCCGTGCCCGAGGTGGGTGTGATCAGCGTCGTCAAGACGTTGATCGTCGTGGTCTTACCGGCGCCGTTGTGGCCGAGGAAGCCGAAAACTTCGCCACTGTGGACGGTCAGATCAATTCCGCGAAGCGCCATGGCGTCGCCGTAGTGGTGGCCAAGCCGTTCGGTCTCGATGATTGGATCGGCTCCACTCATCGGGATCGCCCGTGCTTGGGCCGGGGCGCCGTGATCATCGGCGGCGAGTTGAAGAGTGCGGTGCGTCGAAGTTCCATGTCCGAATTATTCGACGCAACACCTGAACATCGCCTGAACACCGAAAAGCGCCAGCGGAGTTGGTCAACGCGGCGTCATGACGTTCTCGCGATCACTACGCGGTGAGCTGGAAGGTCCGAGATACTACAGAGATGGAGCCTTTCATTCTCGTCTGTGACGACGATGCCGAGTTGCGGCGGCTCGTTGTGCGGGGCCTCCAATCGGATGGGTTCGCGGCGGAGGGGGTCGGTTCTGGTGGGGCACTACTCGCGCGTTTCGATGAGCGCAGCGCGGCTGCGCTGGTCGTCGATATCGGTTTGCCGGATGCGGATGGGCGCGATGTCTGTCAGGCGTTGCGGGCGCGAGGGGTGACGGTACCGGTGCTGTTTTTGACTGCTCGCGACGAACTGCCGGATCGTGTTGCGGGGTTTCGCGCAGGTGGCGATGATTACGTCACGAAGCCATTCGCGCTGATCGAGGTCGCCGAGCGGCTGCGGGCGCTGCTGCGCCGCTCGGGATACGATGAGACCGTCGTCGGCGCTGGTATTCGTCTCGATCCGATTGCACACGCCGCGCAGGTCGGCGACGCTACGGTGGCGCTGACGCCGACGGAATTTCGACTGCTCGGCGCGCTCCTGCAGCAGCCTGGGGCGGTTGTGCGTCGACGTGCGCTCGTCGCGGCGGCGTGGCCGCACGGTTCGATCGTTCACGACAATACGCTTGACGTGTACACGACGCGTCTGCGCCGCAAGCTGCGATCGCTGCCGGGCGCTTCGCAAATCGTGACGGTCCACGGCGTCGGCTACAGGATCGAATGAGCCAGCTGCGGCCCCCTGCGACGATCCGCACGCGTCTCTTGAGTGTGGTGCTGTTGGCATCGGTGATTATTCTTGCTGCGTTGGTGATGGCGTTCAACGTGGTGCTGCGCGCGACGCTCGATGATGATGCGACCAGTGTCGCCCAAGCGCGGGCGACCGCCGTTCTAACGACGCTGGAGACGACGGGCGGACACGTTGGTGTTGGTGAGGCTCCGGACGACGCGGCCGTCGACGCGCGGGTGTGGGTGTTTGACGGCGCGCGGCTGATCGAGGCGCCACAGCCCTCGGCGCCGGCCCTTGATCGAGCGGCCGGCGTCGCGGCGGTCGACGCTCCGGGTGTCAGTGATGCGGCCGGCACGTTACGGCTCGTGTCGGTTCCAGTCGCCGTCGGCGGCTTGAGGATCGGAGCGGTTGTCGCCGGGGTACCGCTGGCGCCATATCAGGCAACGACGCGGACCGCCCTCGTCGGGTCGATTGTCCTCGCCTTGGCGCTACTTGCAGCCATCACACTGCTCGCTGCGTGGACGCTGCGTCGGGCGTTGCAACCAGTGCACGAGATGACGCTGCTCGCCGCAGAGTGGAGCGAGCGCGATCCCGACCGTCGCTTCGAACAGGGCCCGTCCCGTGATGAGGTGACGGAGCTCGCCGCGACGCTCGACACGCTCCTCGACAGACTCGCGGCGAGCCTGCGGCGTGAGCAGCGTTTCTCTGCAGAGTTGGCGCACGAGCTCCGTACGCCGCTCGCTCGGATTAGTGCCGAGTGCGAGCTCGCGCTTCGCGACCGGTCGACTGTGGCAGATCAAGATGCCGTGTTAGTGGCGATCGCGCGCAGTGCGGACACGATGCGCCGCACGATCGACGTACTCGTCGCTGCGGCGCGTCACGGGGCGGGCCACCAGCGCGGAGTGGCGGACATCGCAGGTGTGTTGGACGCGCTCGCGCGGCGTATGTCAGTGACGCTCGATCAGCGTGGGATCGCGCTGTCTGTGGTGATTGAGACTCCAATGCGCATAGCTCTGGAAGCGGATCTGGCGGAAAGAATCATAGAACCGGTGCTCGACAACGCGGTCCGCTACGCAGCTACCCAAGTCATGCTCTCTGCGTCTATTGATGGTGCGGCGGTAGTGATCCTCGTCGAGGACGATGGTCCTGGGATCGATCCGGCTGATCGGGGGAGAATCTTCGATCCGGGTGTTCGCGGCGTCACTGCGCGTGGTGACGGGGCTGGGCTCGGTCTGGCTCTCACCCGGCGTCTTGTCGGGGACGTCGCCGGTGGCATCGAGCTCGATGGTTCATCGGGTCGTACGCGTTTCACTATCCGTGTCCCGCGCGCCTGAG
This sequence comes from Gaiellales bacterium, assembly GCA_964203735.1. Classification (GTDB taxonomy): domain Bacteria; phylum Actinomycetota; class Thermoleophilia; order Gaiellales; family F1-60-MAGs149; genus F1-60-MAGs149. Next base: position 8,524 of record CAXNNM010000013.1, read on the forward strand.
CCATCTGGCGCGCGGGACACGACCGTTACTCGTCGTTACTCGACGCCGTCGAACTGGTGGTCGGCGTTAGCGTTGCCCGGCTCGTCGGCGTGTCCACCGGGGCCGTCGTCGCCGGCCACTTCGGAACTCGACTCCTGCCCGGCGGGCTCGATCGCGCTGGCCGGCTCGTTGGCGTCAGCCTTCTCTGTACCGCCGGCTTCGCTGCCGGTGTCGGCGGTCGTCTGATCGCCCTCTTGCAGAGTGTCGGTGTCGACGCCGCCAGCTGCCTCGGCGGTATCAGGCGCCGTCGGTGCCTGTGTCGAGTCGACTGCCGCGATCGGCGGCGACGTTGGGGCCGCAGGGGCGCCGTTGTCCGCAGCGGATGCGACTCCGCCGACAGCCACTGCGCTGAGCGCGGTGAGCGTGGCGAACGTGGCGATGAGTTTCTTGGAAACCATCGTATTCTCCTTTGTCTGGAATGCTTGTCGTGTCGGGCTGACGCGACACTCCGCAGGCTACGATTGCCCGATGAGTTGACTATGAGTCAGGAGTGGTCTCTCATCTGCAACTAATGTGGAACGTCCAGTGTTGAGGTCGCGATGCGTGTACTCATTGTCGAAGACGATCCGAAACTCGGGCGCTTGCTGCAGCAAGGGCTTGCTGAGGAGGGCCACGCCGTCGACTACATGGGTGACGCTGACCGCGCGCTGGCGCAGGTTGCCGACGTCACGTATGACGCGATCGTGCTCGACGTTGGCCTCCCGGGGATCGACGGCTTTGAGCTCTGTCGGCGTCTTCGTGGTCTTGGCGTATGGTCGCCAGTGCTGATGCTGACGGCGCGTGACGCTGTCGAGGATCGCGTGCACGGACTCGATGCGGGGGCGGACGACTATCTGACAAAGCCATTCTCATTTGCAGAGCTGGCCGCGCGCCTGCGCGCGGTCGGGCGACGAGGCACGGTGGAGCGCCCGGCGGTCCTGACCGTCGGCGACCTCGAACTCGACCCGGCCACATTGATCGCGACCCGTGCGGGCGTTCAGATCGACCTGAGCCCGAAGGAGTACGCGCTGCTAGAGGCAATGATGCGGGATCCCGGCCGCGTCTTCAGCCGTCTCGAACTATTGGAGCGTGCGTGGGACTATGGGTACGAGTGCCGCTCGAACGTGATTGACGTGTACATCGGGTATCTCCGCAAAAAGCTGGATCTACCGTTCGGCTGCGACACGATCGAGACTGTCCGCGGGCTCGGCTACCGCATCCGTCGACCGACCGGATGATTTTGCTGCGCCTACCAATCCGCCTACGTATCGGCATTGCGTCCGCTGTCGTGACGGCCGTTGTGCTCGCGTTCGCGGGGTTGATCGTCTACCAGCGCATGGGCTCCGAACTCGACGCATCGATGGTCCGTTCGCTCCGCTCACGCGCCGGTGATATTGCCGCGCTCGTTCAGCAATCTGATAGCGGACTACGTGATGCGACCGGTGCCATGCGGCCGCTTGGTGATGCCAGTGCTGCGCAGATCTTGACGCGCTCTGGCGGCGTGCTCGACGCTACGCCACCGTTCACTCAGACGCCGCTGATCAACGGCGATCTCCTGTTCCGTGCCGGATCGGCCGTCGTCGTCGCAACGGTCATCCCCGTCCGTGATGACGCTCCTATGCGGATCCTTGCGATGCCGGTCGTCGCGCAGAATCAGCACCTCGTGATCGTTGTCGGCGCATCGCTGGAGCAGCGTGACGAGGCACTTGCGAACCTGCTTGCCCAGCTCCTGCTGGTTGCGCCGTTCGCCCTACTGCTGTCGGGCGCCGCCGGTTGGATCATCGCGACCGGGGCGCTTCGTCCGGTCGCCAGCATCCGCCGCGCGGCTGACACGATCACGCGCGCGCAGCTCGACCAACGGCTTCCGCGCGGAGCGCGCCACGATGAGCTCGGAAGTCTGACGGACACCCTCAACGCGATGCTCGATCGGCTTGCAGACGCTGCTCGGCGCGAGCAGCGCTTCATCGCTGACGCCGCGCACGAACTTCGTTCGCCGCTTGCGACGCTGCGTGCTGAACTCGAGCTTGCCCGTCGTCGGCCGCGCGACCGACAAGCCCTTGAACGGGTTCTTGACTCCGCCCTCAGTGAGACTGAGAGGCTCTGTCGGTTGGCTGACGATCTACTGCTGTTGGCACTCGCGGAACGGGGCGCGCTTGAACTTCGCCTCGAGTCTGTGGACGTCTTTGAGCTCTTGTCTGGTGTCGCAAAACGCTTCACAGCGACGGCCGCACTACACCATCGCAGCATTCAGACCGAGGAGAGTGAGACTTCGCTGACTATCCAAGCGGACCGGCTACGGATCGAGCAGGCAGTCGGAAATCTGGTCGACAACGCGTTCAGGCATGGCGAAGGTATGGTCGCGCTCAGTGCCGTAGGCGATAACGCGAACATCATCATTCGGGTCAGCGATCAGGGCAAAGGGCTACCGGAGGCGATCGCCCAAACTGCATTTCGGCCCTTTCAGCGCGGGCCCGATGTTGCGGCGGGAGTTGGTTCTGGTCTAGGGCTTGCGATCGCTGGCGAGATCGCCCGCGCACACGGTGGGACGGTCCGTATAGGTCAACCGGCGACGAGTTGTGCCGTGGAACTCGTGCTTCCTATCGCGCGCGGTTGACCGGCCTAATTGGCGTGGGCGAAGTTCTTGAAGGATTGGAAGCGTTGCGCTCCAGCATGGTTGCGCGGCATGACGCGGGAGACATTCTGACCGTTTGTTATTTGACGCTCTTGGATATTCGTGAGTCCACGACTCCTCGTTGTCCAAAGGTTGTCCGAACCATATTTTGACGCTGTTCGCGTAACAAATTCTAGGAGGACGGAGAACTCCAACGCAATCCTTCGGTTCTTGCATTGGAGCCAAAACAGAGGGGGTCAGGTGTGTTACTGTCTCCACCTCAGGGCGATTAGCTCAGTTGGTAGAGCACCGCCTCGACAAGGCGGGGGTCACTGGTTCGAGCCCAGTATCGCCCACTCGATTCCTCGGAATCAGTCCGGACAGAACGCCGCCTTCTGGGCGGCGTTCGCCGTTCTGGCTACACGCTCTCGTAGATCTCGAGGCGTCGGTCGGTCAGCAGTGGGAAAATCTGTCCAGCAACGATGCTGACGAAATGCGGCGAGTCGCAGTGTGCCTGAAACGCTGCTTCGTCGGAGTACTGCTCGTACAGGAAGAGAGCCGAAGAATCTGCACCATCCGTATGGAGGATGTACGCGTCGCAGCCGGGCTCGGCATTCGATGGCGCAAGCATCGACTCGGCGAGGGCGCGCACAGTGGCTTCCTCGCCCGGCGTAATCGTCCAACGAACAGCAATGCAATAGGCCATCGTGATCTCCTCCGATTTGCTGGAAGCGTGTCAGGTCGACCTGACGGAGGGGTGGGGACGCGTTACATTGCCTGCCATGACATCCGTAGCTCAACTCTTCTTCCTGCCCGGCGCAGGGTCCTTCGCACCCCACGTGATGCTCGAAGAAGCCGGTATCGCACACGAGCTCCTGCGTGTTGTCCGAGATGAGCAGAGCGTCCCTGTCGAGCCCGCGGGTTATCTGGCGTTGAACCCCTCGGGACGGATCCCGACCATCGTCTGGGCCGACGGGACGGTACAGACAGAGTCGGCAGCGATCTGCCTGACAGCGGCAGAGGCAGCCAACCGCGAAAGTCTGATTCCCGCAATCGGTCATCCAGAGCGCGCAGAGGTGCTGGCGCGGCTGCTGTTCCTGACTAACACCGTGCAGATCGCGATCCTGCGGGCACGCTATCCCGATCGTTTCGCCGACGACGACGCTGGTCGCGCCTCCGTTGCTGCCCGTGGCAACCGTGACCTCGTGGAACTACGCGACCGCTGCGCAGGCTGGTACGCCCACGGCAAGCCGTTTTTGCGTGGTGACGAGCCCGGTGTTGATGACGTATTCCTCGGCATGCTGATTCGGTGGACGCGGCTGTCCTCGGTGCCGTGGTGGGACGACGCTACGCTCGGTGCCCTCTACGACCGCTTTCATGCCGTGCCGTCGGTGGCCCGTGCGCGCGAACAAGAACAGTTCGAGGCGCGCCCACCGGCTGGCACCTGATGTCGTACCTGAATCAGAGCCTGGCTTAGTGGTCGTGCTCTGTCTCGGGCAACGAGACGAGCGCCACCGCGCAACGCACCCACTCGACGCCGCCCGTGACGGTCAGCTCCGCCGCGTTCGGCGACAGCACCGTTAGAACGAAGGTCTTCGGGACGTCGTCGTGAACGATGAAGGTGAGCGTGTCACCTTGCTCTGCCACGAGCTCCACGGGCGACTCGACGGGTGGGAGATCTTGCCCCACCACGTCAACCTGCGTGAGACCGCCGTGACCGAACGTCCGGTGATGGCCCTCGTTGAGAAGATGGGACCACCCCGGAGACGTCGCAACGGCGTAGGCGATGTACTCAAGCCCGGCGAGTTGGCTCATGCTGTTATCGGAATGCCTGGATGCCGGTGACGGCGCCGCCGACGACGAGCG
>CAXNNM010000014.1:0-12241 GCA_964203735.1 Gaiellales bacterium
AACCGAGCAAGGTAGCGGCCACTAACTTCCTAAAAGGGTCTGACCCCAATAGGAAGCTGATCAACTAACCGAGCAAGGTAGCGGCCGCTTACTTCGTCTAACCAACCAACCCCAGCGGACTCTAGTTTCCTAAAAGGGTCTGACCCCAATAGGAAGCTGATCCTCCAATAGGAAGCTGATCCACCAGCCAAACAACCCCAACGGCCACTCATTACCTCGACTTCTTGATCAACTTCCTAATGGGGTCAGACCCTTTTACGAAGTTAGACGCCGCCCGATTACTCGGTTACGTGATCTAACTTCCTAAAAGGGTCTGACCCCACGCCTCGTCAGATCAGGGTAAATGACGTCATCGCGTGGAACTGGGCGACACGGAGCTCGACCTCGTCGCGCGTCAGGCGCTGCACGCGTTCGGTGCCGAACTCCTCGACATTGAAGGACGCGATGATCGACCCGTAGGCGACAGCGCGACGAAGATGCTCGAGATCCGGCTCTGTCTGGCCCGTGGCTGCGAGGTAGCCCACGAAGCCGCCGGCGAACGAGTCGCCGGCACCGGTCGGATCGAACACCTCTTCAAGCGGATAGCCCGGGACTCCAAAGAAGCCCTCGTCAGTAAAGAGCGCAGCGCCATATTCGCCCCGCTTGATCACCACGATGCGTGGACCATGCTGCGAAATAGCGCGAGCCGCCTTGACGAGCGTGGCCTCTCCCGTCAGCTGACGCGCCTCGCCATCGTTGAGGATCACGCAATCGACCTCGCTGATTGCCCCCAGCAACGATTCCTTCGCGATCTCGATCCAGAGATTCATCGAATCGAGTGCCACCAGACCAGCCTTGGATTGACGGCGCACTGATCGCTGCAAGTCGGGCTGGATGTTGCCGAGAAACAAGACCGGCGAGGCAGCCTCGGCTTCGGACAGCTGGGGGTCGAAATCTGCGAAGACACCGAGCCGAGTATCGAGCGTCTCGGCGACGTTGAGGTCGAACCCGTAGCGGCCATCCCAGGCGAACGTCGTGCCGCCTGCGATCCGCTGAATACCCGCGGTATCGATCCCCCGCTCCGTCATCACGGACTCACCATCGAAGTCGTCGCCAACGACCCCGACGACTCCGACGTCCGTAAACAGATTCGCAGCAAGTGCGAAGTGGACGGCGGAGCCGCCGAGCGCCCGGTCACGTCGACCAAAAGGCGTCTCGAGGCTGTCGTAGGCAATCGATCCAACTGCAGTAAGGCTATTCACGAGGCAGACGGTAGCAGCGAGCGCTACAGCTCAACGGTGACTTTGCTGGTCCGCCCAGGCATCGTGCGCGTGCCCTCTTCGACGGCGAGCAATGCGTCCCAGTCCTGGACCCAGATCATGCGGCGTTCGATCGAGGCGATCTCTTCGGAGCGCAACCAGCCCGACACCTTGGTCAGCGTCTCACGCGTCGTGCCGGTCATCTCGGCCAGCGAGCCGTGCGTCAGACGAACGTCGATACGAACACCTTCGGGAGTGACCTTGCCGAAGTGGTCTGCCAACTCGGTCAGTACCCGTGCAAGCCGAGCCGGGACCGGCTGGAAGGCGAGTCCGGCGAGGCGTGCCTCGGAGGCTCGGAGACGCAGTGCGTTGGAGCGTGCAAGGTTGCGAGCCACGATCGGATCGACGGCTGCGAGGGTCTGCAGATCATTCGTGGAAGCGACGAGCACATCGCAGTCCACCAGCGCTTCAACCTGCTCGGTGCGCATGTCGTCGACGAAGGGCAGGCGACCGAAGACCATGCCTGCATCGAGCAAGCCACTGGTGAGGCAACGACCGTCTTCGTTGACACGAACGGCTCGCGCGACGCCATCGACGATGACGTATGTGCGGGCATCGACGTCGGCTACGCCCGAGATGATCTCACCGCGTTCGAAGCGAACAGGATGAAAGGCGCTGATAGCGCGCGTGAGTCGATCGCCTTCGAGCTCGTCGAAGAACGGCGTCTCTTTGATCGTGGAAAGCAACTGCGGATTCATGATCAACCTCCAAATGGTGATCTGGGATCCGACGGTAAGCCGGAGCCCAAATTCATCATGGGCGGCTGATGTTGCGTTTCTGTTGAGCGCGAATGGCGCCTAAGCGAACCTTTGTAAAGGCTCTGCGCGCAGTGTTAAGAAGGCGTTTAGACGGCGTCGGGAGTGAGGATCTTGGCGAGTTCGCCCTGCGTGTGCAGTTCCTCAACGATGTCGCAGCCGCCAATCAATTCGCCATCCACAAACAGCTGTGGTGTGGTGGGCCAACCCGAGTAGGCCGAGAGCTGCTGACGGATACGTGGATCCGGCAGGATGTCGATCGCGATGAATTCCGCGCCGCTCTCCAGCACACGCTCGGAGACACGGGCCGAAAAACCGCAGCGCGGCTCTTCTGGCGTGCCCTTCATGAACAGTGCGACCCGGTTTCCCGTGACGATCGCGGTGATCTCATTGAGGATGTCCTCGTCGCTCATGACGCTCATGTTGATGCTCCCGGTGCAATAGGGACGGTGGTGATGGAAAGCGCGTGGATCGCGCCCGAATCGAGGTGCTCTTGGACGGCTGCGTAGATCATCTTGTGCTGCTCGATCAGGCTTTTGCCGGTGAACTGCTCGGCCTCGACGCGTACGGCGAGATGATCCCCACCCGCGCCCATGAAGTCGTCGACGCTGGCACGGCTTCCTGGTAGATGCGTCTCGATCAATTCTTGGACGATGTTCAGTTCCACGAACGAAGGGTAGCGTAGGCACGCGGGAGGTTCGGCACATTCGGAAGCGATAGCGCTCGAAGCTGCGGCCGAACCCAAACGCTCGTGGCCGAGAGGTAGGGCGAACTGCCAGGGTCGTTCGTACCCGGCTCGTAGACGAGACGCCAACGCGCACGACTCCAGGCGCCGCGCGTCACACAGCTACCCCGGAGGGCCCCGGTGCTCGCGGACAGCACACGCTCGCTCCGACGGCAGACGGCAGTGCCCCGGCGTTCGCCCGGCAAGATTCCTTCCCAGCTGAGGCGGAGCCCCGCGACTCCGGGCGCAACGACGCTACCGGGCAGCAAGGCGAGATCGCGAATCAGCGTTCGACCTTGAGCATCGATACCATCGCGGCTCGCCGTGAGGCTGAGCCGAATCTGTGGGCGCACGCCGACGACACCGAGTCGAATACGCTGGGGTACAGCGAGACCACTGTCAAGCTCGAGCCAGGCGACCGCATTGACGAGTGGGACGATGCTGCCGCTGAGCCGCCCAGACTCGTCGCCCGCCACCACGGTGCGGACTGGTTGATACCCAGCCACGGTTGGCTCGAGCACGATCGTCGCCGTCGCCTCGAGCTGATCTACTGGCAACTGGCCCGAGACCGCGACGTCGTCCCCAGCAGTAACGACCCAGTGCGCGAGCGCGACCGGCGCGTTGCGAACCGGTCCAAGGCGCAGCCGAACGCCTTGGTGGTCGGCATCCGAGGCGCGCGCCACGAGCGCCGTTGCAGTCGACCAAGACTCATCTCTCCCCTCGGCAGTCTCCACAACCACGTGCACGCGCAACCGGCTTCCGGCATCTGCAGTGGCGACGAGATAGGCCGTGTCATGCGCTCCAGGAATCTCCACAAAGCTACCGGCGTCCACTGAACGCTCCCAGCTGAGCGTTAGATCGATCTCCATCGCCTCTTCGACCTGCGTGTCTGTAGCCTCAAGACGCTGGCCGACCACTGCCTCACCGCCGATCACAGGCGGGCTGGTGATGACGGGCGCAGCCTGACAGGTCGCCGCCAGAGCGAATACGAAGAACAGCGTGAGGAGGAGCGATCTCATCGACAGGCCAGCGCGGCCGAGCCAAGTCCGCACGACGGCGTCGCTGCAGGAGCCTGATTGCGTGGAGTGCTCGGCGAAGCGGGCGTGGCAGCCTCGCTGTTCGCGCGATTTTGGTTCGCCGCTGCCGGGCGATCAGCGTTCGCTTTCGTTGTCGGTGTGGGCTTCGCATTCGCCAGCAACCGACGAGCCGCCTCGAGTGCGAGCAGGCGACCAGCGGGGCCAAACGGTCCCTCACCTGGACTCGCCGACAGCTCGGGTGGTGGCTCAGTGAACGCCCGTGGCGGCGGCGCCTGCCCGTCGAGCAGGCTTGCTGTCGTCAAGGCGCCGAGCGTGCCTGCAAGCAGCAGCGCCGCGGCGACTCCTCCGATCAAGCGCCAGCGCACGGCACGCCGTACGGCTGTGTCGACATGATCGGTGACGCGCACCAGCACGCCACCGCCCAAGCCTGCCGCTCTACCCCGTGCTGCTACACCTTGCCACTCGGGACGCAGCCGGGAGATCGCCATCCAGAGACTGTTCGACGAGCGTCCTGTGCGACGCCCTGCCTCGACGTAGGAGAGCTCGCTGCTGACGAGCCCGAGTGCGATGTCGTTAGGGATTCCCATTCGTTCCGCTGTCCAAGCAACGGTGCGCTCGACGTCGACGCGAAAGCGCGTCAGATCGACAGGGTCGCGATCGAACTCTGTGGTCGCATCGATTGGGAGTTCGCCGACGTGCTCCTCGCGACGCCGTTGAGTGTCTGCGCGCCACGCCTCGCGACGCACCGCACCATCGACCACGAGGTAGGCAAAGAGCCCGTTGGGGCCGGTGCGTTGCAGCACCCGCGTGGACTCCACACCAATCGGTTCCCACAGCCGAGCCACGGCCTCCTCGAGCAGCACATGGTTCGTGCGCGCGACGTCTTCCGACCGATCGAGGGCAAGCGCTAGGTGGAGTGCTCGCGCCACTCCGTCGGCGACAGCCTGTTGGCGCTGCTGCTGGCTCTGAGCGGCAGCCGCTGGGATTGCCTCTGCAAGCGCGAGCAGGACGGCCGGCCGCGAGCAGACATCACGAATGGCACTGGCCGAGAGGTGCGGCCTTAGATCGGGGGTCGACGTGGCTGCCATGGGGAGACGAACTCACAACCTAATCTCCTCAAGCGACCAGCCTCACGATCGGGTGAGAGGGCTTACGCGGGCGGGATGACAATCTCGCCGAGCGTCTGCACTTCGTGTTCGAGTTCGACACCGTACTGCTCGCGTGCCCGTCGACGCGCCTCGATCATCAGCGCCACCACGTCGGCAGATGTCGCCTCAGCGAAGTTCTCGATGAAGTTCGCGTGCTTCTCGGAGATCCGTGCGCCGCCGACCGTGTAGCCCTTGAGCCCACACGCCTCCAACATCTGGCCACTCGTCTGCTCGCCCGGCGGGTTCTTGAAGACGCTGCCAAACGTCCGTGCCTTGCGCGGCTGGGCGGCCGAGCGACGATCCTGATACTCCCGCACGAGTGCTTTGATTGCCGCGGGGTCGCCGGGCGCGAGGGACAACTCTGCCTGTGTGACGATCTCTCCCGGGCGGAGGTTCGAGTGGCGATAGGTCAGCTCGAGCTCGTCCACGCGTGCTCGACGGCTGCCTGCTGCGCTGCAGATCGTCACGCTCACCAGTGTGTCCTTGAGTTCGCGCCCGTAGGCTCCTGCGTTCATCCTCACTGCGCCCCCGATGGTGCCGGGAATTGCGCAGGCGAACTCGAAGCCCGCCAGACCAGCGTCACCAACCTTGCGCACGACTGCAGCGAGCGCTGCACCACCACCCACGGTGGCGCCAGCGTCGTTCACGTCGATCGCAGCGAGCGCCCCGTCGAGACGCAGCACGAGTCCAGCAAACCCCGAATCGGCAGGCAGCAGGTTCGAGCCGAGCCCGATCACAGCGATTGTGAGGTTTCGCTCTTCTGCCCATCGCAGCATCGCCAAGAGGGCCGATTCCTCTGTCGGCTCTGCCAAGTACTGCGCCAGACCGCCCGTGCCGATCGTCGTATAGCGACTAAGCGGCACGTCCGCGATCACTCCTGCAGGCAGCGTGCTCAATTGAGCACCGCCCGCGCAATCTGATCAACAGGCCCAGCGCCGCAGCAAAGAATCAGATCACCACTACAGGCAATTCCTTGAAGTTCCCGCGCGGCGGCACCGCCAGTGGCAATAAACACGGCCTTCGATCCAACGAGTTGGGCGATACGACGTGCGCTCGCTTCAGGATCGGGCGCCCCACGCGCCACGTACGTCTCGACCACAATCACCCGATCTGCTGCCTTCAGCGCCTCGGCAAACTGCTCACCAAAGGCGATCGTGCGCCACGGCATGTGCGGTTGGAAGAGCACGATCAGGCGCTTTGGCTCTCGCCCGCGTGCCGCCGCGATGGCGGCTACAAGCTCGGTCGGATGATGGGCGTAATCGTCGACGACGGTGTAGCCAAAGGCGCGACCGACGACCTCGAAGCGTCGTCCGGCGCCCTCAAAACGTTCAAGCGCTGCAAAGGCCTCCTCGAGCGACACACCGAGTCGTTCGAGCACCAGCGCAGCGGCACAGGCATTGCCAGCATTGTGGACGCCAGGCACGGCGAGTCGCACCCGCTCGGGCCCACGCGACGGACGAAACGCAATGCCATCGCCATCTGCAACGGCATCGAGCGCACGGAGTCCGTCGCCGGGACCGACGCCGAACCGAGCCACCTCTGCCGCCGGAGCAATCGCCACACCGTCGCCGAGCACGATCAGCCCATCTGTCGGCACCGTGTCGGCCCATTCGCCGAGCAACGCGACGACATCCTCGACAGAGTCGTAGTGGTCGAGGTGATCGAAGTCGACGTTCAGGATCACGCCAATCGTTGCCGGGAGTTGCCGAACCGAACGATCCGATTCGTCGCCCTCCACGATCGCGATCTGGTCCGATCCACCGCGTGCGTTAGTGCCGAGCTGACGAACGTCGCCACCAACGACAAACGTGGGGTCGAGACCGAGGTCAACAGCAGCAGCGGCCAGCATGGCACTCGTCGTCGTTTTGCCATGCGCGCCTGTCACAACAACGCGAGCAGCGTGCTCGCGCAGGATGTCGGCGAGAGCCTCTGCCCGATGTTGGATCGGCAGTCCGAGTTCGCGCGCTCGGACCAGCTCGGGAGCGTCATCGGCAATTGCACCAGAAACGATCAGACGCTCGGCTGTCTCTACGTGTTCCGCACTGTGTCCGACCTCACACGAAATACCTTCGGCGATCAGCGCCTTCGTCAACAGTGTCGCGTCGCGATCGCAGCCCGTCACCACCTGCCCGCGTTGAGCAAGCACGCGGGCGATACCACTCATGCCCGCACCCCCCACGCCGACGAGATGGATGCTCATCGCTTGGACTCCTCGGCGAGGCGCAGCAGTTCTTCGGCCATCTCTTGCGCCGCGTTGGGGCGAGCGAGCGAATGCATCGCCTGCTCCATCTGGGATTGACGTGCGGCGTCGCCGATGATTGCGTCGATCGCCTTTCGTAACGCATGCGCCGTCAGTTGAGCATCGGAGATCACGGTGGCTGCGCCGGCGGCTGCAAACGAAGCGGCATTGAGCGTCTGATGATCATCTGCTGCACCAGCCCAAGGAATCAGGACAGCGGCACGCCCGGCGGCGGCGATCTCGGCCACCGACCCACCCGCACGAGCCACCACCACATCGGCGGCTGCGAGGAGCGTTGGCATGGCCGTGGTGAACTCCTGCTCTTCAAAGCGCTCGGGACCGCTCGCCGTACGAGCCTTGCCACGGCCGGCGATCAGGTAGATCCGTTGCCCAGCAGGCACCGCATCGTCGTAGGCAGCGCGCAGAGCGCTGTTGATCGGCCCCGCGCCGAGTGAGCCACCGAAGGCCACGATCACGCGCTCCTCGAGTGTGAGGCCTAGCTGACTGCGGGCCTCGGCACGCGTCGTCTCGATAAAGGCTCGATCGACGGGGCGTCCTGTTACGAGGTACTTTCCGTCGCTGCGCCCCGACACTGGGAAGGCAAGAAAGACCCGATCCACGAGCGGTGCCGCCAGCCGGTTGGCGAGGCCAAGTCGCGCGTCGGCCTCGCTCAGCGCCGAGGGAATTGAGTGTCGGCGAGCCGCCACCAACATCGGTCCGGCGACGAAGCCTCCGCCACCAAAGACCACGTCGGGTCGAACGTCTTTGATGATCTTCGAGCAGGCGACTGGAGCGACGGCTGCCCGCCCCAGCGCCTTGACGAGCTTGAGGCTCGGGCGGCGAGGGAAACCGTCCACAGCGAACGGTACGAACGGGTAGCCCCGAGCCGGCACGAGTTCGGCTTCGATCCGCACCGGCGTGCCAGCAAACGTGACGTCTGCTCCACGCTCGCGCAAGGCGTCGGCGACAGCGAGCGCTGGTGCAACGTGGCCAACGGTTCCTCCAGCAGCAATCAGGATCCGCACTGGCATACCTTCAAGGCTAGAGGACGCCGCGGCGCCTAGCGCGCTTTCGCCGTAGTCCGCCGCCGAGTAGGACGTGCAACTGAAGTATCGGGCTCGGGCTCGGGCGCACGTCTTCGTCGAGTCGGTGGAGCAATCTGCGGCTCGCGGCTGATTGCAATCAGCACGCCAACCAGTGCCAAGATCACGATCCGCGACGACGAGCCATACGAGATCAGCGGCAGCGGAATGCCCGTCAGCGGCAAGATGCCCATCACGGCGCCAAGGTTGACAATGGCCTGTCCCACGATCAGCGCCGTCGCGCCAGCAGCCAAGAGGCGCTGAAACGGATCGACTGTGCGCATCGCGATCGTGTAGCCCGCCCAGGCGAAGACGGCAAACAGCGCGACGATCAAGACTGAACCGAACAGACCTAGCTCTTCACCGACCACGGCAAAGATCATGTCGGTGTGGGCCTCCGGCAGGAAGTTGACCTTCTGCACGCTGCCACCCAAGCCGACCCCGAAGATGCCCCCGGAGCCGATCGCGATCATCGACTGGACCACTTGGTAGGCGCCATCGGCACTCTGCGACCACGGATCGAGGAACGCGAGGAAGCGATCGCGACGGTACGGCGCGGCATAAATCAGCAAGGACCCGACCACGAAGCCAGCACTAAGCACCAACGCGAGCAACGACTTTTTGGTGCCCGCCACGACAAGCAGGGCAAAGACCATCAGGCAGACCGCAATCGTCGTCCCGAGGTCGGGCTGCACCATGATCAGCGCGCAGACCACACCGACGACCAGGCCAATTGGCATCAACAGTTCTTTGACAGTACCCGGCGGGCGTTTCCTCGTTGCAAGCATCGCTGCGACGATCAACAGCGTCCCAACCTTCGCAAACTCAGAGGGTTGGATCGTGATGGGCCCGAGTGCAAGCCAGCGGGCAGCACCATTGACCGTGACGCCAACACCAGGAACCTTGACAGCAATCAGACCGATCAACGAGGCGATAAAGATGATTGGCGCAAAACGTCGCAGCCAGCCGGCCGGCACAAAAATCAATCCCACCATCAGAGCCACACCAAAGATCGTGTAGACAAGGCCGGTCTTGATGAAATAGAGCGAATCGAAATTGAACTCAGAGTGCGTCATCGCGTATGCACTCGAGGCCGAGTACACCATCAGCTGTCCAACGACGGTCAGGACGATCGTGACGATTCCCAGCACCTGCCCCTCGAGTGGCAACTCGCGCCGCAGCAACGTGGGACTCGCTGCGTCGGAACGAAACAGCCGGAGAGGATTAGCGCGTTGCACGGGGCTGATTTCGCCACCCGAGTGGCATCCCCTCTGCCAGCAACTATGCAGCGCCGAGCGCTACAACCAACGCACGAAAGTGCTCTCCCCGAGCGACGTAGTCGGCAAATTCGTCGAAACTCGCGCAGGCCGGCGCGAGCAACACGTGGTCACCGCGTTCAGCCTCAGCTGCGGCAGTCTGAACGGCAGCAGCAAACCCCTCGCACAGCACCGCATCGACACCGGCCTCGACCAGCGTTTCCTGCATGCGAGCCCCTGCGGGTCCAGTCAGATAGGCGCGTCGAATGCGGCCGGGAAGCGCGGCGGCGAGCGGGGCAAAATCGGAACCCTTATCGCTTCCACCGAGGATCAAGCGCACATTGCCATCAGGAAACGCCGTCAGCGCCTTGATCGTGGCATCAACATTCGTTGCCTTGGAGTCGTTCCAAAACTGGACTTGAGCGACGCTGCCGCAGTCCTCGAGTCGGTGCGGGACGGGCACAAAGTCGTGTACAGCCGCAGTAATACACTCGAGCGAGACGCCGACAGCCTGCACGAGCGCGGCTGCCACAGCCACGTTTTCACGATTGTGGTCGCCCAGCAACAGTCCGTCGACAAACCCGTATGCCTCAGCATCGGCTCCGTGGACGCGCACAATCTCGCCGTCACCGGGTAGCCGTGAGAGGTCAGCACAGCGTGGATCGTCACCGTTGAGGACCGCAATGTCGTTGTCGTCTTGCGTTTCAAAGATCCGCAATTTTGCGCGCTCGTAGTCTTCTAGTGAACCGTGTCGATCCAGATGATCTGGCGTGATGTTGGTGACGGCCGCTGCATCGCAGTGAAAACTCACGATGTCTTCCAGTTGAAAACTCGACAGTTCGCAGACCACGATGCCGCCCTGCGGGAGGTGGACTGCGACCTCGCAAAGCGCTGTACCGACGTTGCCGCAGACGACGTGCGGTAGCGCTGCTGCGTAGAGCATCGCTCCGACCAGTTCCGTCGTCGTGGTCTTGCCGTTCGTGCCTGTCACCCCGATCACGCGTGCGCCAGGCGGCAAGAGTCGATAGCCGAGCTCGACCTCTGCCCAGATCGGCAGGTCGAGCGCTCGCGCAGCAATCAGCAGCGGGTGATCACTCGGTACGCCGGGACTCTTGACGATGACATCGAACTCGCCGACATCGACAGCGGCTGGCGCGACGATTGCACAGGGCGCGTCAACACTCTCGTCGGGCGCATCGTCGACGAGCGTCACCTCTACCCCAGCCTCGAGCAACGCTCGTGCTGCGGCCCGCCCAGAACGAGCCGCACCCAGAACGAGCGGGTGTCGTGGTAACTCGAAGTCGCCGCTCATACGTACTGGTCGAAGCGCACGTAGTAGAGGACGAAGGCAATTGACGAGAAGATCGACGCCACGATCAAGAACCGGAACATGATCTTGGTTTCACTCCAGGCTTTCATCTCGAAGTGGTGATGCACGGGCGCCATCAAGAAGACGCGCTTACCAAAGCGTCGGAAGCTAATCACTTGGATGATCACGCTGCCCGCCTCGGCGACGAAGATCCCGCCAATCAAGGGCAGCAAGAGTTCTGTCTTCGTAAAGATTGCGAAGCCAGCGAGCGCCCCACCGAGTGCGAGCGATCCTGTGTCGCCCATGAAGACCTCGGCCGGATAACTGTTAAACCAGAGGAAGCCCACACAGGCGCCAAGGAGTGCCGCGGCGAGAATCGCGAGGTCGAGCGTCTCTGACGTTTGCGCTTGCAGGTCAAACAGCCCGGGACCGATCATGGCATTTTCCATGCCCGGAACCGATAGTGCTCGCTGCCCGACTTGGAAGCCAATCACGCACATCGCCGTAAAAGCGAGCATCGCAATTGTGGAGGTACCAGCGGCGAGACCATCGAGACCGTCTGTCAGGTTGACGGCGTTCGAGGCGCCCACCACGATCAAGAAGACGAGCACGTACCACGCCGGGCCCAGGTTGAAATGGACATCAGCAATGGGGATAAAGACGCTTGTGGAAATGCCCTCATGGACGGCCACAAAGCAGATGCCGGCCGAGATCAGCACCTGTCCGAGGAGCTTCCACCTTCCCTGGAGACCAAGCGAGCGGCGCCGGATTACGCTGAGGTAGTCGTCGAGGAAGCCAATCAGGCCACAGCCGACCATCGCCCCAACCACCGCGAGGCTACGCGCTCCGTACGACGAGAAGATGGCGTAGGGAACGAGCGTTGCGAGGATGATCAGTAGGCCACCCATCGTGGGTGTGCCGGACTTTGTCTGATGCCCAGCGGGGCCTTCGTCGCGGATGCGCTGACCAACCTTGTAGCGGCGGAGCAAGGCAATGAAGCGCGGTCCAGCAAAGATCGAAATCAGGATCGCGACGACGCCAGAGGCGAGCACGCTGGTCATGAAACAGAGCCCTCGAGGCGCTCTGCGAGGAGCGTCGGCACGACCTCTAGCCCAGCCGCCCGCGAGCCTTTGACCAGCACGCGATCGCCTGGCTGTACGGTGGCAAGCACCTGCTCGACAGCAGCTGTCGCGTCGACAACAGCAAAGCCAGTCACTCCATCACCGGCTCCGTCGAGATAGGCACGTGCGAGATCCCCCACGGCGACCACCATATCGACCCCGACCCTCGCCGCCAGCGCTCCGACCTCTCGGTGGTACCGCTCCGCCTCTGGTCCGAGCTCGGCCATCAGCCCCAGCACAGCGATGCGGCGCCCGTCCGTCGGTGTCTCAGC
>CAXNNM010000015.1:0-12049 GCA_964203735.1 Gaiellales bacterium
CCGTGGCCCGGTTCGACGAGTCGGGGCGAGACGCTCGCAGGCGTTGCGCTGGTGGGCATTGTTGACGCCGCCTGCCAGTTGCAGGTACCGACCTTTGACATGTTTGCCGCGCTCGCCAGCCAGGCCGAGCTTGATGCGCTGATCGCAAGTTCCGGCGTGTCAGAGGCAGAGATCGAAGCGGCGCTTCGGACGGGACTCGAGAACGGGGTCACCGAGGCACAGGACGCGGGTGCGATGTCGGGTATCGAGGCGTTGCTGTTGCGCGCCGTGCTTTCGCAGGTCGGCATTCTCGATCTACTCAATAACTTCGCTGGCTAAATCAGCCAGAAGGCACGGACGACTGGCGTTCTGTATCATTGGCAGGTCCCCAGGGGGCGTCATGGTTTCGACGTGGTCGTCTACAGGGATTGGTTGCGAGCCGAGGATGTCGGTTGGCCTCGTTAAAAAATCCGGCAGTATGAACTGCGAAGTCTGATACTGACATCGCTTTCGCCGCCTGATCCTAGGATCACGTGACGAACGTCTTTGAACCCTGGGCCCGTGGGGTGCAAACGGCGTAAAACAACGGGCTTGTTCCCCGGCGGAGTGGTGCGCCGACGGGGGAGACCTTATGCACCTGGCTCGAAAAACGCCGGCCCGCAGAGCCGCTTTCGAGTGAGACTGATCAGCGGGCTACGCTCGTAGACGCCTTTTCCGAGCGGTCGCGGACCCGGGTTCGATTCCCGGCGCCTCCACTCTAGGGCTGTACGATCCTCCTCCCTTCGGGGAGGGGGATGTGCAAACGAGCAGCATCAGGGGACGATACGTCCTGCCTCCAAGGAGACCAACTCGTCGACCAGCGCGGGATCGATCGTGTCGTGGGAAATCAGCAGCACACCTAAGTTGCTCTCGCGGGCTGCCGCTAAGAGGTCCTCGATGAGTGGGCGTGCGGTCTCACGATCGAGATGGGCTGTGGGCTCGTCAAGGATTAGGAATTGGGCCTCTGTCAGGAGTACACGAGCGAGCGCGAGGCGCTGGCGCTGTCCACCAGAGATGTTCCCGCCGTCCTCGGTGATCGCGGTATCGAGCCCGGCTGGCAGGGAGGTTACCCACGCGAGTGCACGCACACGCTCGAGCGCCTTGAGTAGGTCGGCGTCTGTCGCTGTTGGACGACCAATCAAGAGATTCTCGCGAATGCTGGTCGGAAACAGGTGGGCATCCTGACCGGCAAGGCCGATCGTCGCGCGGAGATCATGCTGTCGGAAAAGACGTAGATCAACGCCATTGACCGCAATGGTCCCTCCGGTTGGATCTCGGAAGCGAAGCAGCAGCTGCGCGATCGTCGACTTGCCCGAGCCGCTCGGGCCGACGAGCGCGGTGATGCGGCCGGGATAGAGCTCGAGGTCTGTGCCGGTCAACACCCATGGATCGGCTGGTCGGTAGCGAAAGTGAACGCTAGACAGCATGATCTGCTCCAGAGGTCCAAGCTCGATCGGACGGGTGGGGTCCACAATGTCTGGCTCGCGATCGGTAATCTCGGCAATCCGCGTCGCGGCGGTTCGGCAGTGTCCCAGCTGTTCAACAGCGGCCGGCAGTGGGCGCACGGCCTCGAACGATGCCAGCGTCAGTAGTGCAAGCATCGCCAGGTACACACCAGACAGGCGGCCGTCACTGACAGCCGGAATGGCGACCGCGATCACTGCGACGGTCGTCAGGACCGTCAGCGTCGTCATTGAGCCCTCGCCAATCGCAGCGACGAGTGCTGTGCGACGCCGGATCGCTGCGAGGTTGCTGCTACCCACGTCAAGTGTCTGTGCCGTCCGCTCCCCATGGTCATATGCGACCAATTCGGGTGCGCAGCGCATGGCCTCAACGAGGTCTGCCGAGACGATCGCCTGGGCAGGTGCCTCGCGCGTTGCAGCAAAGCGTCCAAGGCGCCCAGTCGCCAGCGGCAGTGCAACGCCAGAGACGACCAAGCCGGCAAACAGCGCAAGACCGGCCAGCGGCAGCGTCAGTACCGCGACGAGCACTGCCAGAGCCCCTGCGCCAAGCGCTACGGCGACCGGATTGAGGATCCTCAGGATCACATTCTGGAGCGAGTCGACGTCCGCCACGAAACGCTGGAGTAGATCGCCGGTCCGCACCGTGCCGAGCTCGCCCGGTACGAGTGGCTCGAGACGGCGGTAGACGGCAACCCGTAGTCGAACGAGCGCCCGTAGGGCTGCATCGTGGGAGATCAGTCGCTCGAGGTAGCGCAGCACGCCGCGTGACACACCGAAGAAGCGCACGCCGACGATGGCTACGCTGAGGGTCAGGATTGGCGGTTGCAGTGCGGCGCTCGAGATTAGGTACCCCGAGGTTGCCATCAGCCCGATCCCTGCAGCGACAGCGAGGATCCCGAGCGTGATCGACGCAGCAATCCAACGCTGTGGTGGATCGCCAAGCGCGACAACGCGGGTCAGGTCGCGCGTGCTCATGCGAGTGCTCCAGGACGATCGCTAATGCTGCCAGCCGTCACGTACAGCACGCGCGTGGCAATCCGAGCGGCGAAGTCTGGATCGTGCGTGATCACCAGCATCGTCGAGGCCGTTGGAAGCGCCTCGAGCGCCGACGCGATCAGCTCAGCGCTCTCGTGATCGAGGCTCGTGGTCGGTTCGTCGAGCAGAAGGAGTGGGGCGTTGCGAAGAAAGGCACGGGCGAGCGCGATGCGACGGACCTGGCCAGCAGAGAGCTCCATGCCACCATCGCCCACAGGCGTCTCAAAGCCCTCGGGCAGTGCCACGATGAAGGTTTCGGCGCCGGCGGCCCGAGCAGCGTCGGCAACCTCGCCTCTCGTCGCCTCTGGGCGGCCGAGCGCAATTGCCTCGGCGATCGTTCCACTCGTCAGGTGTGGTCGCTGTGGAACCCAGGCCACGAGCCTGCGCCAAGCCGCTGGGTCGACGTCGCGAAGGTCTGTGTCGCCGATTGCGATTCGTCCACTGTCGGGATGGTCGAACAGGAGTAGCAGGCGCGCAATCGTGCTCTTACCGATCCCGCTTGGTCCGACGATGGCCACCCGCTCGCCGGGGACCAGTTCGAAGGTGGCGTCGTCGAGCACCTGCTGTGGTCGTGTTGGGTACGAGAAGTTGACGTGTTCGAAGCGGATCGGCACATCGCTTGGACTGAGTGGCTCAAGCGAACCTCGCGTCAGCGGTGGCGACTCGAGTGGAGTCAAGATCCGATCGGCCGCTGCGAGGCCATCGGCGCTGGCGTGAAATTGAGCAGCTGCATTGCGGAGTGGGGCGTACAGCTCTGGAGCCAGGAGCAGAATCAGGAACGCAGGGGCGAAGGACATCTGGCCTGCGACGAGGCGGATGCCAATCTCGACGGCGATCACAGCGGTTGCGAGGGTGGCCGCGAGTTCGAGCACGAGCGCCGAAAGAAATGCAATTCGGAGCGTACCGATTGTCTCGCGGCGGTACGCATCCCCCGTTTCCTCGAGATTCTCGGCCTGTGCAGCCCCCCGATTGAAGGCGCGCAGCGTGGTCAGCCCCCGTACTACGTCGAGGAAGTGGGATGACAGGCGACCGAGAGCCTGGTAGCGCGAGCGAGCCTGCGCTTCGGTGGCCTTGCCGATCAGGATTCCAAAGATTGGGATCAAGGGGATCGTCAGCAGCATGATCGCTGCGGACGTGACGTCGAGAGTGGCCACACGGATCAGCACGACGATGGGCACGATCACCCCGAGCGCGAGCGCGGGGAGGTAGCGTGCGAAGTACGGATCCAGCGCATCGACGCCCTGCATCGCCGTTGAGGCGGTGGCGCCACTTGACTCCAGCGTGTCACCGGGGCGATCAAATAGCGCATACCGAATGAAGGCGCTGCGCAGATCGCGGGTGGTGCTGGCCGCCGCGCGATGCCCCCCGGCCTCAAGAGCCCAGGCAATCAGCCCACGCGCGAGCGCCACAAGCACCAGCAGGAGTAGCGGCAGGCTGACAGATGCAACAGGCTCGTGCTGAAAGAAGATGCTATTGACGACGTCAGCCAACAGCGTCGCCTGTACAACGACTGAGAGGGCGGTCAAAATGCCAAGCAACCCGCAGACTCCGAGGAATCTGCGGGCACTTGGGGAGGTCCGAATCAGGCGCGGGTCGATCGGGCGCACGAACTAGTCACCACTGGTGTGTGGAGCACTGTCCTCTCCGAACGGCTTGGAGAGAAGCTCGATCGGATTCTTCAGAGGCGACAGATCGTCAGCGCTGAGTCGGTGTCGGAACACGTAATACGTCCAGCCCTGATAGAGCAGGACGACAGGAGTCAGGATGAGGGCCACGATGCTCATGACCACGAGCGTGTAGTGCGTCGACGATGCATTCCAGATCGTCAAGTTGAAGAGCGGGTTGGTGCTCGACACCATCACGCGGGGATAGAGATTGAGGAACATCGTGGCGGTGATCAGTGCGATCGAGAGTGCCGTCGCCGCGAAGGCCCAGCCCTCGCGGTGTGCGCGCACAAGGAAAGGAATCGTGAGTACGAGCACGACTGCCGTGATTGGAATGAAGCCAGGCACGATCCCGGTCTCATTGACATCAATGGCATTGAGATACGTCCAGCCGAGGAACGCAAAGACGACGACGGGAACGATGATGCCAATCCGCTTGGCGACGTTCCGGCACCGCTCCATCAGATCGCCCTTCGTGCGGAGAGACAGGAAGATAGCGCCATGCAAGGTGAAGATGCCGAGTGTTGCGAGGCCGGCAAACAGCGCGTACGGATTGAGTAGCGTCAAGAGCGTTCCGGTGAACTCGTGATCGGCATTGATTGGAACGCCGTGCACGATGTTGCCAAACGCCACGCCCCAGAGCAGCGCTGGGAGCGCAGAGCCGAAGAAAATTGCACGGTCCCACCAGGCGCGCCAGCGAACCGAATCGTGCTTGCCGCGATACTCGAAGGCGACGCCGCGCACGATCAGAGCTACGAGGATCAGGAAGAGGGCGAGATAGAAGCCGGAGAAGAGCGTGGCGTACCATTCAGGGAAGGCAGCAAAGGTTGCTCCGCCTGCCGTCAGGAGCCAGACCTCGTTGCCGTCCCAGAAGGGGCCAATCGAGTTGATTAAGAGACGCCGATCCTCCTCTTTTTTGCCCAGGAACGGCAGCAAGATGCCAACGCCGAAATCGAATCCTTCGAGCACGAAGTAGCCGATCCAGAGGATGCCAATCAGCGCGAACCAGAATGTTTCGAGATTCCAGTAGCCAGTCATTATCAGTCCTCCTAGTACGCCATGGCGATGTCGCGGGCGGGGACGGCCTCGTCAGGAGACGTGATCGGGGACGGAGCGGGCACGCTGCGGGCGTAGCGGAACATCAGCCAGCAGTCGATGACTGCGAGACCAGCGTAAAGCAGGGTAAATCCAATCAGCGTGATGGCAACTTCCCACATCGGCACCGAGGGGGAGACGCTATCGGCGGTCTTCAGGAGCCCCTGCACAGCCCAGGGCTGGCGACCCATTTCTGTGAAGATCCAGCCAGCGGCATTGCTGATGAAGGGCAAGACGATCGCCAAGGGCAGTAGTCGGATCACCCAGACATGACGCTCGATGGTGCCGCGCCAGAGCAGGAACGTCCCGATCCCTGTGATCAGAGCTAACAGCATGCCCGCTCCGATCATCAGACGGAATGTCCAGTAGGTGACACCGAGAATCGGCGCATAGTCTCCCGGTCCATATTTCGCCACAGCGGCGGCATTAAGGTCGTTGATACCTTCGACTGTGCCATTCGTCGTGTTCGTGGCGAGGATTGAGAGGCCGTTGGGAATGGTCACG
The DNA here is from genome assembly GCA_964203735.1 of Gaiellales bacterium. Taxonomy (GTDB): domain Bacteria; phylum Actinomycetota; class Thermoleophilia; order Gaiellales; family F1-60-MAGs149; genus F1-60-MAGs149. Next base: position 5,780 of record CAXNNM010000015.1, read on the forward strand.
TTGAGCGTCGTGCGATCGGGGCGCTGTTCGAAGGGGGCGACGGCGAACAGCGAGAATGGCGCGCTCGATGTGGTCGTGTAGAGCGCTTCCGCGGCAGCCATCTTCATTGGCTGTTGCTGCACCATCAATTGCGCCTGTGCATGCCCGACGAGCATCGTCGCCATCGTTGCGATAAAGACCACGGGGACGCCGAGTCGTAGCGCGTGCATGAACATATCGCGATCGCTTCTGCGGCGAATGTGCCAGGCCGCGACGCCAGCCACGATGATCCCAGCCGACGCGAAGGCCGCGAGGATCGTGTGGGGGAAAGCCAGCAGCGTCGTGGAGTTCGTCAGTACAGCGGCGATCGAGGTCATCTCTGCACGACCGGTCTGTTGATTGACGATGTAGCCCACTGGATGCTGCATCCACGAGTTCGCAGCGAGGATGAAGTACGCACTGAGCGTCGTGCCGATCGCGACGAGATAGATCATCGCAAGGTGCAGGCGAGGCTTTAAGCGACCCCAGCCGAAGATCCAGAGACCGAGGAAGGTCGACTCCAAGAAGAATGCTGCCAGAGCCTCCATCGCGAGTGGCGCGCCGAAGACGTCGCCCACGAAGCGCGAATAGTCCGACCAGTTCATGCCAAATTGGAACTCCTGAACGATGCCCGTAACAACACCGATCGCAAAGTTGATCAGCATCAGCTTGCCGAAAAATCGTGTCAGGCGCAGATAGTCAGGGTCACCGGTCTTCATCCAGCGGGTTTGGAACCACGCCACGAACCACGTGATACCGATCGTGATTGGCACGAAGAGGAAGTGGTAGACGGTGATAATCCCGAATTGCCAGCGCGCCAAATCAAGTGCGGTATTCATGGGCGAATCCTCTCCATCACGCCAGGAACGGCTGGGGCGGTGCGGGCCGAGACGTCAAGATCCAGTTCCGTCGAGGCAGGCGCCATCAGCATTCGGGGGGATGTGTTGTGGGGGAACACGCCCGCAAAGTAACGAAGTTATAGGTATTCAGTAATCACGATTCAAACGATTAATTATTACTATTCGTGATAATGCTTTGTGAGCAACGCCTCTCGCACCCGCCGTTGGTGGACCGGGAGGAGGTCCGCCGACTGCGTGATCACTTCGATGCGGGCGTAGAGATCATGAATCTCGAGCGGGGCGGTCTCGACAAGTCCCGCCTGCAACCAAGGCGTAGCCATCAGGCGACTCGAGAAGCAGCATCCACCACCTGTGGCAGTGGCATACAAGGCGGCGGGGGTGCTGCCGAGCTCGAGGCTGGCTCTGGGCGCCAGCCCCTCCATTTCGAGCGCGCGCTCGACCGTGGCACGAACGCCCGACGTGCGAGCCTGCCAGAGAATCGTCACGTCGTCGATCGAGATCGGACTGGTGGTGGTCTCGGTGACAGGGTTACCAGCCGGTCGGAGGAGAAGAATTTCGTCGATCAGGATCACGCTCCGGTCGAGGTGCTCAGCGCCAACGTAAGGGGTAGCCGTCGTGACGCCAATGTCGATGCGGCCAGCAACGACGCCTTCCACAATCGAGGTACCGGTGTCGAAGCTCACCTCAACCTCGATCGCGGGGTATTCGTGCGTGAGGCGCGCGAGGCGTGGCGCGATCAGTGGCGTGGCGGCTTCGGAGATGGAAATGCGGATCGGTGCATGGGTGTCCGCCAGCTCCGTCATGGCGCGGTCGAGGGCGTGGGCGACGGCTCGGGCGTGCGGCAAGATCTTGGCACCGATCTCCGTCGGGATGGTCTGCCCACCGCGGCGCTCGTAGAGTGGTGCACCCACAATCGCCTGTAAGGCGCGCATGCGATTCGAGATTGCTGGCTGCGTCACATTGAGCGCGCGCGCGGCATGACTCACGCCGCCTTCGTCGATCACGGCAGCGAATGCGACGAGGCCGTCGGGGGGAAGACGCATCACGTGTGTGAATCATAGTGTCTATTTTTAATGCTGATTCGAGCGCGACGCATGTCGCGCTCCTCACGCTGATTGCCTCTGCCTTCTCGACGCCGGTTCTGCGCGGTCACAGCAGGCGGTTGTTCGAAGGCGCTCTCAGCGAAGAGTCCGCTTTTACATGGCAGGTACAACGAGTAGGCTGTCGCCATGGCCATCGCACCGCGCACCGAGCTGAGTTCCCACGAGCTGGAGACGTTGGCCTCAATTCAACGCCGCGTGCTCTGGCTCGCGACACGCATGATCGACTACGCCAACCACGAGCGACCCTCGGGTGACGCGCTCAAGGTCGGTGGCCACCAGGCCTCATCGGCCTCGATGGTGACGGCGATGACCGCGCTCTACTTCCACTGGTTGAAGGCCGGCGATCGCGTGGCCGTCAAGCCACACGCCTCGCCGGTGCTGCATTCGATCAACTACCTGCTCGGGCGTCTCGATCGCGACTACCTGACGAAGCTCCGCGATTTTGGTGGTCTGCAGGCGTATCCCTCGCGCACGAAGGACCCTGATCCGATCGACTTCTCGACTGGCTCTGTCGGTCTCGGTGCCGCTGCACCGCTCTTCGCCAGCGTCGTCGATCGCTACGTGGGCGCGCACTTCGATGTCCCGCCCGGCCGTCGGTTCGTGGCGCTCCTCGGCGACGCCGAGCTGGATGAGGGCAACGTCTGGGAGGCGTTGGCCGATCCGGCCGCACGCGGGCTCGGGCAGTTGACCTGGATCGTCGATTTCAATCGTCAGAGCCTCGATCGCGTGATTCCTGGTGTGCGCTCGCAGGAATTTACCCACGTCTTCCGCGACCACGGTTGGCAGGTCGAGATCGTCAAGTACGGGTCGCGGCTGCGCGAGGCCTTCGCCTTGCCTGGCGGTGAGGCGCTGGAGCGCCGCATCGACGGCATGCCGAACCCCGAGTACCAGAGTCTGCTGCGTAAGAGCGGTGCCGAGATTCGCTCGCTCGTCATCGATAACGCGCCCGCCGGTGATCGCAAGGCGCTTGCCGGGGTCTTCGAGGCCTACGAGGATGCAGCGCTGCCGGCCCTGATCGGCGATCTTGGCGGCCACGACCTCGGCGACATGATCGCCGCGCTCGAACGCGCCGACGCTGACACCGAGCGCCCGACGGTGATCTTCGCCTTTACCGTCAAGGGTTGGGGTCTACCGATTGCCGGTCACCCGATGAACCACTCGGCGCTGCTCTCGACCGCGCAGGTCGACGAGTTGCGCGGCGAGCTGGCCGATGCCGTCGACGAATGGGCGGGCTTCGCTGCCGACACTGCGGAAGGCAAGCTCTGTCTCAGCTCGGCCGATCGTCTGACCGAGCACAATGCCGCTGCGCCGGATCGCGTCGACCCCTATGCGATTCCACACGAGTTTGGTCCTGTCACCACGCGACCCGCCTCAAGCCAGGACGCCTTTGCGCGCGCGCTACAAGACATCGCCAACGTCGATGAGGTCGCGCGCCACATCGTGACGACCAGTCCCGACGTCTCAATTTCGACGGGCCTCGGTGGCTGGATCAATAAGCGTGGCGTCTTTAGTCCCGAGATCGAAGCGGTCTACGAGATCGAGGATGCCGGCCCACTCAAGTGGGAGCCGACGCCGAAGGGCCAGCACATCGAGCTCGGCATCTCGGAGATGAATCTCTTTCTCTTGCTCGGGCAGCTCGGTCTTGGTGCCGAGCTTCACGGTACGCAACTGTTGCCGATCGGCACCGTCTACGACCCGTTTGTCTGTCGTGGCTTGGACGCGTTGATCTACTCGGTCTACTCGGGCGCACGCTTCGTGTTTGCGGGCACGCCGTCGGGCGTCTCGCTGTCGCGTGAGGGCGGGGCACACCAATCGTCGATTACCGCCTCGATTGGTATGGAACTGCCGGGTCTGACGATGTGGGAGCCCTGCTACGCGCTGGAGACGGAGTGGGTGCTGCTGCACGGATTGCGCGACATCGTGCGGGTTGATGGCGAGGCGCACTACCTGCGCCTCTCGACAACTCCGGTTGCACAGGACGCCTTTACTGCACTATTGGAACGAGTCGATCGTGCGGCACTGCGCGACGACGTGCTGGCAGGTGGCTATCGCCTCGTTGAGGCCGAGGCCGGTGGACCGGGCTCGCGTGTCGTCATCGCAGCGTGCGGCGCGATGATCCCACAGGCGCTCGCGGCACGCGAGTTGTTGGCGGCCGAAGACATCGGCGCCTCGATCGTCAACGTCACCAGCCCCGACCGGCTCTTCCGCGCCTTGCGCACGCGCACAGGGGCCTTGCGCAACGGTCGCCTCAGCGACCCGTCGATCCTCGAGCGGTTGACGGTGCCCGAAGAGCGTGGCGTGCCACTCGTCACCGTGCACGACGCGGCGCCGCATGCCCTGGCCTTCCTTGGCTCCGCCTTCTCCTCGCCGCTGATTCCACTCGGTGTCGATCGGTTTGGCCAATGCGGCTCGCAGCCTGAGGTGTACGAGTGGCTCGACCTCAGCGCCGAGGCGATCGCAGAGGCCGCGATCGCGGGTCTCTGGCGCCCCGAGCAGTGAGGGTGCTGGCGCCCGACCAGCGCTTCGCAAGGGTCAGCGCGTGAGCAGCATCCCGGCGCCGTTTCCCCGCGAGACCGACCAGCGGGGCTCGTTCGTCCGGCAACCAAGCCGCTTTCTCGACCACGTCTGCCCGAACGGCACGACCAACTATCCGGCGGAGGCAGGACGCTACGTGCTGTACGTCTCGTATGCCTGCCCGTGGGCGCACCGCACCATCATCCTGCGCCGCCTCAAGCGCCTCGAGGATGTTGTCCCGATGGTTGTCGTCAATCCGTACCGTGACGAGCGCGGGTGGGGTTTCGGCGACCCGGTCGGCACCGACACTGAGCCGTATGAGGGCTTTCGCTTTCTGTCCGAGGCCTACGCGATCGCCGACCCGACGTACGACGGTCGTATCACCGTGCCGACGCTGTGGGATCTTCAGACGCGCACGATCGTCTGCAATGAGTCTGCGCTCGTGATGCGCATGCTCGACAAGGCGTTCGACGCCTTCACCGACGTGCGGCTGGATCTGCGACCGGACGAGTTGCAGCCCGAACACGACCACGTGGCGGAACTCATCTACGACGCTGTCAACAACGGGGTCTACCGGTGTGGCTTCGCCATCACCCAAGAGGCGTACGACGAGGCCGTCGTTGCGCTGTTTGGCATGCTCGACGAGCTCGACGAGCGACTCGCGACGAGCCGCTACCTGATGGGCCCAGCCATCACCGAGGTCGATTGGCGCCTCTTCACGACGCTGATCCGCTTTGACCCGATCTACGTCGGCCACTTCAAGACGAACATTCGTCGCATCGCCGACTACGCCAACCTCGGTCCGTATCTTCGCGACCTCTACCAGCAGCCAGGTATTGCAGAGACCGTCCGGGTTGATGAGATGAAGATCCACTACTACACAACGCATCCGCAGCTCAATCCGAGCCGCATCATTCCGGCTGGCCCGGCGCTCGACTGGGATCGCCCGCACGATCGAGAACGACTGGTCTAGGAAAAGAGAAAGCCCCGCCGGAGCGGGGCTTTCAACAGAGCGGATGATGGGGCTCGAACCCACGACCTTCGCCATGGCAAGGCGACGCTCTAGCCAACTGAGCTACATCCGCGTGGCGGTGAGTATAGAACAGGCATTCCGCAGGGGACGCGATCACTCGCCGAGCCGGACGCACTCGTTCCTGTCAGTGGGTGCGGATACGAGTCGCGACAGGTGGAGTCCCGCGGTTGAATCGGCACAGTTATCGTCTGTTGGGAACGGGCGTGGCACCGAGCCGATACTCACGAACCGTGCCGCGCCGGGACAGGTAGGCTGCCTCCATACGGGCGAATGATCGTCCCGTCTACCGCTGGAGGAGCACTCGCATGTCGGAAGAGACACCACCTGTCGTTCGCGCGCCGCGTGGCACAACCCTGAACTGTCAGGGGTGGCTGCAAGAGGCTGCGCTCCGCATGCTGATGAACAACCTCGACCCAGATGTGGCCGAGGCGCCCGAGAAGCTGGTTGTCTATGGCGGTACTGGCAAGGCCGCCCGCTCGTGGCCCGACTTTCATCAGATCGTGGCGACCCTCAAGCGCCTCGGCGATGAGGAGACGATGCTGGTCCAGTCTGGTCGTGTCGTTGGTGTCTTTCCGACGCACCGACTCGCACCACGCGTGCTGCTCGCGAACTCGCTGCTGGTGCCAGAGTGGGGTACCTGGGAGGAGTTCCGGCGGCTTGAGGCGATGGGTCTGACGATGTACGGCCAGATGACGGCCGGCTCGTGGATCTACATCGGCTCGCAGGGCATCGTCCAAGGCAC
>CAXNNM010000016.1:0-11658 GCA_964203735.1 Gaiellales bacterium
CCCGCTAGCAGCTGGTCGAGGCCGCCGGGTCCGAGCACCGATTCGGCCGCGGTCTTGTAGGCCGGGATCTGCGCCCACTCATCTGCCAGTTGCTGGTCGACCTCGAGGTGAAACTGCACGCCGTAGGCGACCTCGCCGAAACGAAAGCCCTGATTGGCGTAGGCAGGGCTAGAGAACAGACTGACGGCGCCGTCGGGCAGGTCGAAGGTGTCGCCGTGCCACTGCAAAGCTTTGAAGGTGGGAGGGAGGATCGAGGCGACGGGGTCTCGGAGGCCCGCTTCAGTCAGCATCACGTCGAGCACACCAACCTCGGGGATTGCGCCGGCGTATACGCGGCCGCCGAGTGCCGCGGCGAGCAGCTGCACGCCCAGGCAGGCGCCAAAGTAGGGGAGCCCTGCCCTCACGGCGTCGCCGATCAGTTGCTTCTCGGCGACGAGCCACGGGTAGGCAGCATCCTCGTAGACACCCATCGGGCCACCCATCGCGACGATTGCACCGAATTCGCGCCAGTCGGGCAGCGGCTCACCCTCATCGACCTCGACGGGTAAGAGCACGTGGCCGCGGGCTGCAAGCGCGCTGCCGTACGCGGCGGGCGGCTCGCAGTCGATGTGTTGGAGCACCAAGATGTTCATACGTCGAGTGTAGTGGGAATCGAGGGCAGCTTGGACTCGCACGTCGCACCGCCCGTACAATCGCTAGCGCAATGCGTGTCCTGATCCTCGCCGCCACTCTGCCCGAGCTTGTCTGGGCTACCGACCACGAGCAGCTCGCTGTTGGCATCGGGCCTGTTGAAGCGGGGATTGTGACGGCTGCGCGCCTTGCCAACGATCCGCCGGACGCGATTTTGCATATCGGCATTGCTGGTGCCAGGCGCGCGAGTGGGTTGGAGATTGGTGACGTCGTAATCGGCACCGAGAGTCGCTACAGCGATCTGCTGGCTGGGGTTCCGACACTGATCACAACCTGCCTGCCAGATCCAGCGCTGCTGGCTCGCGTCACTGCGCTGCTACCTCATGCACGCCAACTGCCGATCGCAACGACTGCTCGAATTGGTGGCAGTCGCGACTGTGAGGTCGAGGCGATGGAAGGCTTCGCCGTGCTGCGAGCGGCTGCGGAGGCGGGAGTCCCGTGTGTCGAGCTGAGGGCGATTTCGAACATGGTCGAAGAGGCCGATCGTGCGAACTGGGACTTCCCAGCTGGACTCCAAGCAGTCGCCGACGCTGGTCGCGTCGTCGTCAGCGGGCTTTAAGAGTCAGACTTTTTCGGGGCGGGCGTGCTGCTCGACGAATCGCTCGACGAGCTGCTCGAAGAATCCGATTTCTTGGCATCGCCAGAGTCGGACTTCTTCGAGTCGCCACCCTCAGACTTGGCTTCGGTGCGTGGCTTCTTGCCACCCTTGCCGTAGTCCGTGGAGTAGAACCCGGTGCCCTTGTAATGGATCGACGGCGCGAACAGTACGCGCTCGACCTTCTTGCCGCAGGTACCACATTTCTTCAGTGGCTCGTCCGACATCTTCTGGAAGACCTCAGTCAGATGACCTTCGGCGCACTTGTATTCGTACGTTGGCACGGAGCGCATGATAGCGCGCGTAGAAAAAACTCCGGCAGCACACGGGCGTGAGTGCTACCGCGAGGGCGAGGCTACGATGCACAAAGCGTGCGGATCGCCATCGTCACCGACTATTACTACCCGCATCTCGGCGGGATTACCGAGCATGTCCATGGCCAAGCCACGGAGTTGACTCGACGCGGGCACGAGGTGACCGTGGTGACGGGCAATGTTGTTCGCCCGCCAGGGATTGTCGATGGCGAAATTCATCCCGAGGACGACGTCCCTTTTGAGATCGTCCGCGTTGGCGCGGCGCTACCCGGCTATGGCAATGCCTCGCAGACGTATCACGTTGTCGATCCGCTGCTGCGCCGCAAGTTGCGCAAGATTTTCCAAGAGCGCAAGATTGATGTCGTCCACGTGCACTCGCCCTATAGCCCGATTTTGCCCATGCTTGGTGTGCTCGCAGCGCCGAAGACGGCCGTCACAGTCGGCACCTTCCATTCGGTCTTCCCACGTACCCTCGGCTTTGATCTCGCTGCGCCGATCCTGCGACGTGTGATCAGCCGTCTCGACGGCAAGATCGTGGTGAGCGAAGCCTGCATCGGCTCCCTCGCGCCCTATCTTCCGTACGAGTACACCGTGATCCCGAACGGCATCGATGACCGCCACTTCTCGCCCGAAGCGGACCCGATCCCCGAACTGCGCGACGGGAAGCTCAACATCCTTTTTCTGGGTCGCTTCGATCCTCGCAACGGGCTCGACACGATGATCGGTGCCTTCACCGAGGTTCGTCGCCGCGTTGGGCCTGAGGTACGGCTGATCGTGGTGGGGGATGGGCCCCTTCGCTCGCGTTACCAAAAGCTCGTTCCGAGCGATATCGCGAATGACGTCCACTGGGCTGGGCGCGTCAATTGGAATCGGCCACGCTATTACGCGACCGCCGATATTCACTGCACGCCGTGTCAACGAGCCTCGTTTGGGATGGTGCTGCTCGAGGCGATGAGTTGTGGGCGCCCAGTTGTGGCGAGCCGGATCTCTGGCTTTCAGTTGTTGATGGAGCACGGTAAGCAGGGGCTCCTGATCTCGCCGGCCGAGAATGTCGAGCGGTTTGCCGAGGCGCTGATGTATCTGATCGAGCGTCCCGAGGAACGTGAGCGAATGGGGCGCGAGGGGCGCAAGACCGCCGTCACCGAGTATTCGTGGACGAAGGTCGCCGGCCAGCTGGAGGACTACTACCTCGCACTGCTCGAGAAGGGACCGGGTGCGTGACGAAGCACCAAACGATCCTGCGGGCTGTGGTCATCGGGTTGGTCGTAATCGTGGCCACCGTAATCGCCGATGGTGTGCTCAGTCGGATGGATCTGACGTGGCTGGCGTGGGTGCTCGATGTGGGCATTATCTTGCTGCTCACGCTCGGTGTGTGGGGGATGTTCGGGGCGAGCTCACCACTGTTTGGAGGCGTTGTCGACGGCTCGCGGATTCGCCGGCAGGTCGTGGCGTTGACGTTCGACGATGGACCGTCGCCCGACACGACACCGAAAATCCTCGACGCTCTCAAAGCGCAAGGCACTCGTGCAACGTTCTTCGTGTTGGGCAAGCACGCCGAGCTGTACCCCGAGCTCGTTGAGCGCATCGTTCGTGAGGGGCACGAACTGGGAAACCACGGGTACGATCACGGCATCCTTGCCTTCGCAGGACCGGCTCAGGTGCATCGTCAATTGCACCGTACGGAGCGTCTGCTGAAGCAGTCTGGTGCGCCGCCCGTGCGAGTCTTCCGTGCACCGCATGGCTTTCGGAGCCCGTTCGTGTCGCGCACGGCTCTTCGGCTCGGGTACGTGACCTGTGCTTGGTCGGCGGGCGTCTTCGACACTGCCAAGCCAGGGGCTGAGGTGATCGTGAAGCGCTCTGTCAAGGCACTCAAACCCGGAGCGATTCTGCTCTTGCACGACGCCGATGGCTGGGGCAACGATGATCGCTCCCAGACGGCTGAGGCGCTGCCTGCGATTCTCGATGCGGCCCAGGCCGAGGGCTACGAGTTCGTGACGATGAGTGAGATCGCTGCGCTCGATCCCCCGAAGCCGATCTCGTGGCGTCGTCTGGCGATCGTGGCCAGTATTGTTGTCGTGCTGGCCGCGATCGGCCTGGCTCGAGTCGACCGAGGCGAGGTGACCGCCATCGTCGACACGTTCCGCAGTCTCAGCATTCCGCTGCTGATTCTGTCGCTGATCGCCAACTTCATTTCGGTTGCGTTCAAGGCCGTGATTTGGAAGGCGTCACTCGATTCTGTGCCAGGCGTCAAGGCGCCGTATCGCGCAGTCGTCCCTGCAATTTTTGTTGGCTTTTTGCTCAACACCGTGTTGATCGCGCGCCTTGGCGAGGTGGGACGGATGGTCGTGTTGCGCAAGCGTCTCGCGAAGGACGGGCAGGATGTGCCGCTCTCGACGATGACCGCGACGGTGGTGATGGAACAGCTCGTGCTTGGGGTCACCCTCGCAGTCTTGCTCGTCGCAATGGTTTTTAGCGTGGATGGTGTGCCGGACTGGGCAGGGCGTGGCACGCTGATCTTGCTTGGCGTGGTGCTAGCGGGCGTCGTCGGGGTGGCGGTCGTCGAAGGCATTAGCCGGTGGCGGCTACGGCGCGGCGATATCGCTGAGGACTATGCACGCACGTGGTGGCGCTCGACGCTGCGAACGGTCGAGTTCCATCTTCATGCTGTCAGCCGCGGCGCACAGCTCTTGCGTCGCCCGCGGCTTGCAGTCGTCTCGTTTGCAGCCGGGATCTTGTCGTGGGTCGCACAGATCATTGGCATCTATCTTGCGCTGGCCGCATTCAACATCGATACGAATCGTGTGGCAGCGGCCTGCGTGGTCTTTCTGGTCTCGAACCTCGTCGGGTTTATTCCACTCGTTCCGGGCAACCTGGGTGTGTTCCAGCTCGCCGTCGCGACGGCGTTGTCGCAGGCCTTTGACATCACCTTCGGAGCAGCAGTGACGTTCGCGATTGGTCTGCAGGTGATTGAAGTTGCACTTGGTGCTGGTCTTGGCTTCTTCTTCTTGTCGCTGGCTGGTCTGTCCTTTGGTGATGTGCGTCGGACGATCTCGCGGGCCGAGGAGGAAGAGGCTGGGGCTCGAACCGCCCCTCCTCCTGTCGTTTCGACCGTGCGGGGAGGGGCGCTCCACACGTGAGTCGACCTGTTCTCGCGGCGCTGATCGTGCTGGTCGCGACGAGTCTTGTGGCGTGTGCTGTCGAGCCCAAGGCGCGATCGCTGCCGGCAGGTTTTGGGGAGCCGTACTTCATGCTGATCTCGGATGAGGCGCAGGGCCCGCTGCTGATCGGCAGTACCTACGGCCTGCAAAAGAGCCTCGATGGTGGGCGTACGTGGACGGTGCCGGACAACGGTCAGGCACCTGCGATTGCTGGTGCGTCATTCGCGAGCACGATCATGGTTTCGCGTGGTCCAACGGGTCAGGTCTACGACTTCTCGCTGAAGGGGGCGGCGCAGCCAACGATGGTCTGGCCGTTCCCGGGCGCCGTCACGCAACTGGCAGGAAATTCGCGCCGCAATCGACTCTGGGCGATCACGACGGCGGGTGGGCTGCGCCTGCACTATTCGAACGACGGTGGCAGGTACTGGTGGCCGATGGCTGCGGTCGGCATCTGTCCCCGCCCTCGTGGGCTCGCAGTCAGTGCGCCGAATGGCCCAAAGGTAGAGCGTCTGTGGGTTGCGTGCGGTCGTGACGGCCTGTTCGCGTCGGACGATCTTGGCGTCAATTTCTTTCGTATCGCCGGCATCTCTAACGCCCTGACCATCGCTGCTGCACGCAGCACTCCAGGCCAGATTGCGGTGACGACGCCCCAGGTTGTGGTGACCAAGAACGCGGGTGCAACGTGGTTCTTGAGTGGGCTGACTGCGACGGCAGTGGCGATAGATCCGCGAGACCCAGACCTCGTTTTTGCCGCTGGCAACAACGGGCAACTGCACGCGTCGCTTGACGGGGGTAAGTCGTTCTAGCGACGAAGAGCAGTGCCGTCCTCACCAAGGTCGAGCAGCCACTCGGGCACGCGTACCGGGCGTCCTTCGCGATTGACGCAGGCGTGTGAGGTGACAGCAGTCGCGGCAGTCTGCCCATCGACCTCAAGCAGGTACGCAATCTGGAGGACGGTACGAGAAATTTCGGCCACGCCTGCGTGGACGGTGACGGCATCGCCGAAGCGAATGGCCTGTCGATAGCGCACGCTGACCTCAATCACAGCCAGGTCGAGACCGTCGCTATGCACCTGAGCATAATCGTGACCACCGTGTGCGAGGAGCGCCACGCGGGCCTCTTCGAGCCACGGCAGGTATGACGCGTGGTGCACGACGCCCATCGCATCGGTCTCTGCAAAGCGAACGCGGAGTGCGTGCGCGAACGGATAGTGGGCGACGTCCAGCGGAGGGCTGATCAATTCGGCGGCCACGGTTCAGGACTCGGATTCTTCGGACGGGTGGATTCGACCAGTGGTGTGCTTGAGTGGCTGGCCACCTCGGCCTGAGCGATAGCCAATGATCTCGGCGAGGATAGCGACAGCCGTCTCGGCGGGTGAGTGCGCTCCGATATCGAGGCCGACAGGGCCGTAGATGCGATCGATCTGCTCGTCCGTGTTGCCCGCTTCGCGGAGTCGCTGATTGCGCTTTTCTTGCGTGCGGCGCGAGCCCAACGCGCCTAGATAGCCAACATTGAGGTTGAGTGCCAACGAGATTGCCGGGTCGTCGATCTTGGGATCGTGGGTCAGGATCACAAGATGGTCAGCCGCCTCGAGTGCGAGTTCTGCGTAGGCCTTATCGGGCCAGGAGGTCAGAATCACGTCGGCGCTAGGGATGCGCTCGGGCGTGGCAAATTTGGCGCGGGGATCGACGATCGCGGTCCGCCAACCAAGCGTTCTGGCCATCCGGCAGAGGGCCTCAGCCGTATCAACGGCACCAACCACGACGACGCGGGGGGCGGGGTGGATGCTCTCAACGAACAGCGTGACGTCGCCTTCGAGGTCGAGGGCGATCGACTCTTCGCGCGCGACGGCATCGGCAATCGTCTGCTCGACGATCGGACGGAGTTCGCCGGCAAGTGCACCTGTCAACGCGCCCGTATCTGCGTCGAAGACAAGGCCTTTGCCGTTTTGGTCGCCGTTGAAGATCGTGGCGATGGCGCCGCGCCGCAGCGTCGGGCGGGGACGGAACCGGTCGAGCGAGACCCAGAGTTCGCCGCCACAGGCGAGTCCAACTTCAAGGGCGAGGTCGTCGGAAATGCCGTAGTGGATCAGGCGTGGGGCAGCTGCGTCGTCGGCAAATAGTTCCTGGGCGGCACCGTAGATATCCCCCTCAACGCAACCGCCCGAAACCGACCCTGCCATCTCGCCGCTTGAGGAGACAGCAAAGACGCTCCCAATTGGCCGAGGTGCAGAGCGGTACGTTCGCACGACCGTCGCGAGCGCGACGTCATCGCCGCGGGCGATCCAGTCGGCAGCAGTGGTGAGGGTTTCATCGTTCATGCAGCACCTGTCAGCGTGGCAGGTCGGATCGTGGAGCGTCGACTGCCCGAAGCACGCAACGCCTCGGCCAGCGACTCGAGCGCGATCAGATTATGGCCGGGCAAAAAGACATCGACATAGGGCAAAGCGGCAGCCATACCTGCGGCGAGCGGCTCATAGCCTTCGGTGCCTTTCAACGGATTGACCCAGATGATCGAGTGGCAGCGTCGGCGAAGTCGCGCCATCTCTAGCGCCAACTGAGAGACGTCGCCACGTTCCCACCCATCCGACACGATCACCACGATCGACCCGCGCGTCAGTCCTCGCCGTCCGTAAAGATCGTTGAAGGCTTTGAAGGCATCGCCGATTCGTGTGCCACCGGCCCAGTCGGGGACGGCACGCGAGGCGCGCTGTAAGGAGGCCTCCGGGTCGTAGCCGCCAAGGTACGGCGTCAGTCGCGTCAGGCGGGTGCCGAAGGTGAAGGCCTCGACCTTGCGGCCTGCGCTCACGGCAGCCTGGAGAAACAGCACGAGTGCGCGGCTGTACGGCTCCATCGAGCCCGAGACGTCGCAGAGAAAGACGACGCGTCGCTCGACGCGCTTCTTGCGACGAAATGCTCGCTCAACCGGTTCGCCCTCGCGGCGCATAGCGCGGCGAAGCGTCTCGCGCGGCGCAATCTGAAAGCCGCTCGGAGCGAGTTCGAGGCGCCGCGACGGCCGGGTGGGGAGGACGCGCACGAGGCGATCCATCAACGCGCGGAGACGCACCAACTCGGTCCGGGTCAGCGTCGAAAAATCGCGCTCGCGGAGACGCTCATCCGCGCTGTAGGCCGCGAGGACGTCGGGCTCTTCTTGCTCGTCGTCCTGCTCGTCGGGGTCCTCACTATCGCCGGGGCGTGGGGCGGCAGCCGGTGGCTGTGGGCGCTCATCGATGCCGATGCCCATGTCCGGCGCCTTCCCTCCGAGTCGGGTCGGGTCCTTCTCAAACCAGGCCCGAAAGGCGCGATCAAAAATCTCAAGGTCGTCGCGGCGTGCGATCAGCGTGCAGGCGAGCGCTGCATAGACCTCGTCACGACGGCGCAAATCAACCTCGTCGAGTGCACGCAGAGCGTCTTGGATTCGACCAGGGCCCACCTCAACACCCGCCTCGCGCAGGATGCGCCCGAACGTGACGAGCTTCCGGACGACTGCGTCGCCAGCGTGCATCAGCTGGCGGGGATCTGCGTGTCGTCGGCGATGGAGCGAGCGCGTTCGACGAGCTGCTGCAAGTCGGCATCGCGGACGCGCCCAATGTCCTCGTGGAACTTCAAGACAGAGCCGAGTGTCAGGTCGACAACCCCCGCTTCAATCTCTTCCTGGCCGAGTGCGAGCAGGGCTTGCGTCCAGTCAATCGTTTCGGCAATACCTGGCTGCTTCGTCAGATCGAGCGTGCGGAGTTCGTGCACGAATGCGGCGGCCTGAGCAGCGAGGCGCTCGGGGGCGTCGGGCACGCGGGCCCGGACGATCGCGATCTCACGGTCGAGATCGGGCAGCTCGACCCACATGTAGAGGCAGCGGCGCTTGAGTGCCTCGTGGAGTTCTCGCGTGCGGTTCGAGGTCAGGAAGACGACCGGGCGACGTTCGGCTTTGATCGTGCCGATCTCGGGGATCGTGACCTGAAAGTCCGACAACAACTCGAGCAGAAACGCTTCGAACTCGTCATCGGCGCGATCGATCTCGTCGATCAGGAGCACGGGTGGAACCTCGTCGTCGCAGGCAATCGCGTCGAGCAATGGTCTGCGCTCCAGGAAGCGCGGCCCGAACAGCTCGTCAAGTACTTCTTCGCCTTGCCGAGCGTCACCGGTCGCCTCAAGCGTGCGGATATACAGCATCTGGCGTGCGTAGGCCCAGTCGTAGAGTGCATGGGCGACGTCGATTCCTTCGTAACACTGGAGGCGAATCAATCGAGCACCAAGCGCATCTGCAACGACCTTTGCGAGCTCGGTCTTGCCAACGCCCGCCTCACCTTCGAGCAGCACGGGCTTGCCGAGCTTGAGAGCAAGATGCACCGTCGTGGCGAGGCCGCGGTCGGCCAGATAGGACCGTTCGGCGAGCGCCTGCTGCACGCCGTCGATCGATGCTCGCATCTCGTTGCTGCTCACCGCGCCTCCCTAGGTCGAGGGTCTGTGAGGGAGACGATACCCTCCGGGGAGAGAATGCGCATCCAGCGACTCGTTCGCGGCGCTGCGCGAAAGCGACGGAAGGAGCGGAGATGGAAGACGTCGAGGCATTCGCAGGGCGCGCGGTTGAGGCGCTCGGCGATGACAACCTGCAGTGGGTGGCCGAGCCAGCAACGGTTGCAGCGCTGCTTTCGTTGGCTGCCGATGCGGCGCACGGCGTAACCCGGCCAGCCGCACCAATCGCAACCTTTCTCGCGGGCGTCACGCTCGGCCAGGCGGGTGGCGACCCAGCAGCGCTGGAGGCCGCGCTCGCGCAGATCCGTGGTGCGATTCCTCGCTGAGCAAGAGCGCATCAACTTTGCTTTGGGGTCAGACCCTTATGCAAAGTTACGCAGAGACCAACTTTGCATCAGGGTCTGACCCCAAAGCAAAGTTGATCACGCTAGGAGGCGGGCAGAATTTGGATCCGCGGCACGGGATAGATCGGCGGGTAGTCCTGATCGGCGGAGGCCGCAGATGCGTAGGGATCGCTCCAATTCATCGAGCTGGCACCACAATGCTGGAAGGTCGGCGTCTTGTAGATGCCCGCTACACGCGGCCAGCGCACGGCAATCGGGAAGTCACCGATTGACGTATTAGGCAGGCCGCCAGCGGTGGCAACCCAGGTGATCGTCCAGCGGCCTGAGGAGGCGCGGGCGACGGTCGATGTCCAACCATCAATCGCGATCGCCTTGGCGTTCGGCCATCCGGATCCGAGCCGGACCACAAGGCGATCTGTCGATAGGCCGACTCCGCAACCGTGAGGGATGGTGACCGTCAATTTGCCGCGTTTACCGGCGATGGGCTGCTCGCCCTTGAGTTCGATCGTGGCGTGCGCCGCGGCGCTCGGGGCGGCAACAAGGAGTGCGCCAAGCACAAGGAGGCGTGCGGTCAGTTTGCTCGTACGCGTCACGAGGCCGTCACCAAGCGCAGCGCGCCCGGCAAGCACCGGAAGGTAGCGGGCGTCGTCCCCGCGAGCTCGCCGTCGGCCTCGATCTGGAGGGGCGTGTCGCCCGAGACTGTCACCGTCAGCCCCTTGAGATGCGTGATCTGTGGGTGCTCACCGAGTGTGCCGGTGTAGAGGCGGTGCACGTTGAGGGCGAGGTCCTTCGCGCCCACGTCGCCCACCAGCACCATGTCGAGCAGCCCGTCGTCGGGCCGGGCACCGTGTGCGACTTTAATGCCGCCGCCCAGCGAATGGCCGATTGCGCAGACCACGCAGGAGGCGGTGGCGTCGATCGGACGTCCATCTAGCTCGAGGTGGATCGGCGTGTTGGTGTAGGCACGGAAGCCTTGGAAGGCGGCGAGGAGAAACGTCGGCGTGCCGCCCATTCGCTTTGACATGCCGTTGGCGCGCTTGGCAATCGCACCCGTGACGCCCGCAGACGCAGCATTTGCGAATCGGCGTCCGCCCTCAGGGTCGCCCGTGGAAATGACCTCACCGACGTCGATGCGTCGAATTGGGCCATCGGCAATCGCCTGCAGGGCAGCCTTCGTTTTGGTCGGGATGTCGTGGCTACGAATAAAATCGCGGCCCGTGCCGCGCGCGATCACGCCGAGTGCCGCTTCACCAAACGGCGTACCGCTGGCACCAACGAGGCCGTTGACGACCTCATGCACCGTGCCGTCGCCACCAACGGCGACAACCACGTCGGCTCCCGCCATGCTGGCTTCGCGCGCCAGCTCGGTAGCGTGTCCGGGAGCCTCGGTGAGGCGCTCTTCAACGCGCAGGCCGAGGCGCTGCGCTTCGGCGACAAGTTCGGACCACTCCTGCCCCGTCTTGCCGTTGGCGGAGGCAGGGTTGATGATCAGGACGACGCGGCGCGTCATGCGTGCTTCGGCTCCGAGACGAGGGCGCCGAGAGCGATCGGGGCGCAGGACAGGACGGTCGTGCGTTGCGCATCGGGGCTGAGGCGCGTTGCGGGCTCGTTGATGCGATTCGAGCAGATCAGAAACGAGGCGGCCGAGACGCCGCGCAACGGCGCGATCGTCAAGAGCGGCGCGGTCTCCATATCGACGGCGAGCGCACCTCGAGCGGCCCAATTGGTGGCGCGCCCGGCGCCCGGGTCGTAGAACGCATCTGTCGTCGCCACGAGACCGACCCGCATGCGCACTCCCGCCTTCTTGGCGTCGTGAACGGCCGCGTGAACGATCTCAAAATCGGCAAGCGGCGCGTGCGGCTCGCCACCGACGTAGGTCTGGCTGGTGCCATCGGCCGGAATTGCTGCGGCCGCGCAGAAGAAATCGCCGGGAGCGAGTGCGGGAGACAGCGAGCCGCAGGTGCCGAGCCGCACGATGCGGCGCACTCCGAGCTGGATCAACTCTTCGATCACGATCGCGGCCGATGGGCCACCCATGCCAGTCGTCTGAACGCCGACAGTGAGGCCGTTGAACCGGCCGGCATA
>CAXNNM010000017.1:0-10904 GCA_964203735.1 Gaiellales bacterium
CTCCCCACCCGTGCCGCGAGCGTTAGGCGATGCGCTCGCGCGACGGTCATCACCGAATCGATTTGGACACAGCCCAGCCGACCGATCGTCGCCAGTACTTCGTCGGCCGTCGCCACCCGATTGCGCGTCGCAAAGCCTTGCCGCGAGACGATGATGGTGCAGGCCTCGGCGGGAGAAAGGTGCTCCACGCTAGTGGCGGAAGTGGCGGCGGCCGACGTGGAGCATCGCCACACCAGCCGCATCGACGGCGGCCGTCACCTCGTCGTCGCGCTTGGCGCCACCCGGCTGGATGATCGCGGTGATGCCCGCCTGCAACGCCAGCTCGGCCCCATCGGGGAACGGGAAGAACGCATCGGAAGCAAGCACGGCGCCAGCGCGGCGATCCTCTGGCGTCTTCTCCACCGCGATCCGGACCGAATCGACACGGCTCATTTGGCCGGCACCAATTCCGAGGGTTGCACCATCGCGTGCGATCACGATCGCGTTCGACGAAACGTGGCGCACGATGCGCCAGGCGAACACGAGGTCCGCCCACTCGCGCGAGTCGGGCTCAACGCTCGTGACCACGGTCATCGCGGCGCGCGGCTCGTCGGCGCTATCGGGATCCTGCACCAACATGCCACCGGGTACGGGTCGGTAATGACGCAGTGGACCGCGACGCGGCGGCTCGGTGTCTTCCAAGAGGCGCGTGTTCGGGCGAACGGCGAGTGCCTCGAGCGCGCCATCCTCGAAGCTCGGTGCGATGACCACCTCGAGGAACTGCTCGGCGAGGCGCGCACCGAGCTCGGCGGTGATCGGACGATTGATGGCGATCACGCCACCAAACGCGCTGACTGGATCGCCGGCCAGCGCCTTCTCGTATGCCTCGGCCGCATCGCTACCGAGCGCAACGCCACACGGGTTCTGATGCTTGATGATCGCGCAGGCTGGCTCGTCAAACTCGTTTGCGATCGCGTGCGCGGCCGCGAGATCGGCAAGGTTGTTGTACGACAGTCCCTTGCCTCCATGCTGGACGACGCCGGTCAGCAGGTGTCGAGATGCCGTGCGATCGACGTAGTACGCGGCCTCTTGGTGCGGGTTCTCGCCGTACGGCAAATCGCGCTCGCGTTGGAGGTCGATCACGATCTCGTCCGGTAGCGCGACGTTGCCCATAAACCAGGCAGAGATCGCAGCGTCATAGCCAGCTGTCATCGTGAAGGCCTCGGCAGCAAGCCGGCGCCGGGTCTCGTCGCTGAGCACGCCGTCGTGCTCGCGCAGCTCGGCGATTACCTCCGCGTATCGACTCGGCGACGTGACGACCCCAACGGCTTGGTGGTTCTTCGCGGCAGCGCGCACCATCGCGGGCCCACCCACGTCGATCTTCTCGATCACCTCGGCATCGCTGATGCCCGGCGTCGCGACGGTCTCGCGGAAGGGGTAGAGGTTGACGACGACGAGGCCAATCTCCTTGATGCCGAACTCCTCGATGCGTGCCAAGTCTTCGGGGACGTCGCGACGCGCGAGGATGCCTCCGTGGATGCCGGGGTGCAGCGTCTTGACCCTCCCGCCGAGCATCTCGGGTGCGCCGGTTACCTCTTCGACTGCGAGCCACGGCACGCCTGCCTCGGTAATCCGCTTACCGGTACCACTCGACGCGACGATCTCGATTCCCAGCTCGTGCAGTGCCAATGCCAGCTCTTCGAGGCCAGCGACATCGGAAACCGAGATCAGGGCGCGACGAATGCGACTCATCGTGCCACCGCTTGCGGTGTCGGAATCTCGTTGCGCGCTAGACGCCGAACGACGTCGGGCAGCAGGCGGTGCTCAACTGCCTGGATCCGCTCGTGCAGCGCAGCGCCATCGTCGCCGGGCCGAATCGGGACGGGCTCCTGGGCAATCGGCGGCCCCGTGTCGAGACCGGCATCGACGAGATGGACGGTGACGCCCGTTTCGGGTACACCTGCGGCGAGCGCCTGCTCCCAGGCCTTCAGTCCCGGGAAGGCGGGCAAGAGCGATGGGTGCACATTGATCGTGGGGAAGCGATCGACGAAGACGGGTGTCAGAATCTCGAGAAAACCGGCCAACACCACGAGTTCGACATCCTTTTCGGCGAGCCAGTCGCCCATCAGTCGGTCGCGCTCTGCCCAGTCCTCGCCACGCACGAAGACCTTGGTCTCGATCTCGACGTCCTTGGCGCGGGCCAGCGCGATCGCATCGGCACGGTTGGAGGCGACAGCGACAATCCGTACTGTCGCGTCGAGCCCACCAAGCAACGCAGCGAGGTTCGAGCCACGACCCGAGGCGAGCACTGCGATGCGCAGCGGGTCGTCAACGGAGGCGGCGCGGATCATGCGGTAAAGCGGACGCCAGCGCCCGACTCGATCTCGCCGATCGCCCACGCGTCGGTGCCCTGCTCGTGGAGTGCAGCCAGCGCGGCTGCCTCATCGGCCGCTGCCACCACGGCAATCATACCGATGCCGATGTTGAACACCCGGCGCAGCTCGTCCTCTTCGACGCCCTGGTCGACGAGCCACTGCACCACGCTTGGTCGAGGCCAGGCCGTCGGGTCGACGACCATGCCGCAGCCGTCGGGGATGACCCGCGGCGCGTTGCCTTCGATGCCACCGCCGGTGATGTGCGCAAGCGCATGCACGTCGACGGCGGCGCGCAGCGCACGGATGTCATTGACATAAATCTTGGTTGGCGCGAGTAGGTCGGCGGGAGCGTTCTTGAGTCCGCCGGCACGCTCGACCACTCGACGCACGAGCGAGAAACCATTGGAATGCAACCCCGATGAGGCGATCCCAATCACGCGATCACCGGCCGCCACCTGTGTGCCGTCGATCATGCGGCTGCGCTCGACGATGCCAAGGGCGAAGCCCGCGACATCGAGACTGTCTGCGTCCATCACACCAGGATGCTCAGCCGTCTCGCCACCGAGCAGGGCCGCTCCCGACTGGCGACAGCCATCGGCAATGCCCTCCACAAGCGTGGCGACAATCTCGGGGTCGAGCACACCGACGGAGACGTAATCGAGAAACAGCAGCGGCTCGGCGCCAACGCAGAGAATGTCGTTGACGCACATCCCCACGCAGTCGATGCCCGCAGCGTGCAATGAGCCTGCCTCGCGGTGCAGCTCGAGCTTCGTGCCAACGCCATCTGTCCCCGCCACCAAGACCGGGTCCTCATAGCCAAGGCCGCCGAGCGCGAGGAGACCCGCAAAACCGCCATGCGCGTCGATGACACCGGGGCGAACCGTCGAACGAACGGCGCCCTTGAGGCGCTCGACGACAGCATCGGCGGCCTCGAGCGAGACGCCGGCCGCAGCGTAGGTCAGATCGTCGGCCACGCTCAGGCCACCGGCAGCCGCGTCGCTTCGAAGCGGTCCTTGTCGGCAGCAATTGGCACGGTCGTTGGGTACTTGCCGGTCAGGCAGGCGCGGCAATAGCGCTCGTCGCCATGGCCCGTCGCGGCCTCGAGCCCCTCGAGTGAGAGGTAGGCGAGCGAGTCGGCGCCAAGGTGCTGTCGAATCTCCTCGAGCGACTTATGCGCGGCAATCAGTTGATCCTTGGCGGCCATGTCGATGCCGTAGAAGCAGGGCGAGATGACGGGTGGCGACGAGATACGCAGGTGTACCTCGGTGGCACCAGCACCACGCAACATCTCGACAATCTTGCGCGTCGTCGTGCCGCGCACAATCGAATCGTCGACCACGATCACGCGACGCCCCGACAGCACGTCGGGCATCGGGTTGAACTTCAGCTTGATGCCATGCTCGCGCAGCGCCTGGTCGGGCTGGATGAACGTGCGTCCGACGTAGCGATTCTTGACGAGACCATCCGCGTAGGGAATGCCACTCTTGCGCGCATAGCCTTGCGCCGCGGGTGCGCCAGAGTCGGGGATCGGAATTACCACGTCGGCCTCGACGGGCGACTCCTCCGCCAGGCGCTCACCCATCCGCTCGCGCGCTCCGTGCAGGTGCACGCCGTCGAGCTTGGAATCGGGTCGTGCGAAATAGATGAACTCGAAGACGCAGAGCGCGGGCGCATGCTCCGTACCGGGCTTGATCGGGATGCTCTGCACGCCATCGGCCGTGCAGATCACAATCTCGCCTGGCTCGATGTCGCGCACCAACTTCGCGCCGACGATGTCGAGCGCACAGGACTCAGAGGCCAGCACCGGATAGCCGTCGAGATCGCCGAGCACCAGTGGGCGGATGCCATCTGGGTCGCGGAAACCAATCATGTGTGTCTCGTCCATCACGATCGCCGCGAAGGCACCCGTGATCTTCGACATCGCAAGCTGCACGCCCTCGACCAACGAACCGGCGTGCTCGCAGATGAGTGCCGCGATTACCTCCGTATCGGAGGTCGTCTCGAAGGCGATGCCCGCGGTCTCGAGCTCTTGGCGCAGCTCGGTGGTGTTCGTCAGGTTGCCATTGTGGGCCAACACAATCGAACGACCCTCACGATGACGCACGACCGGCTGAGCGTTCTGCCAGGCAGACGAGCCTGTCGTCGAGTAGCGCGCATGACCAACGGCCGCGAAGCCTTGCAGCGTCTCGAGCGTCGTCTCGTCGAAGACCTGCGCAACGAGGCCCAATTCGCGCACCGCGGTAATACGGCGGCCGTCCGTGACGGCAATGCCTGCGCTCTCTTGCCCGCGATGTTGCAGCGCGTAGAGACCGAAGTAGGTGAGCCGAGCGACGTCGCGATCCGGAGCATAAATGCCGAAGACGCCGCACATAGCTAGGCAGCCCCGATCAGCTCTGGCAGCGTGGCGGCATGAATTGCGGATGCTTCGGCGAGCGCCAGCGATGCCACGGCAGCACCAGCGCTGACGTGGATGCGCTCGCCGCCGGCCGTGCCGACGATCTGAGCGGGAACGCCATGGCGTGTTGCCAAATCGAGCATCGCATCAGCATCGTTGACGGCCACCAAGACCAGCCCGCCGCCTGGCTCGCCGAACAGCGTGATGTCGTCGCGCGTGGCCAGCTCGGGCAATTCGATTTCGATACCGACGCGGCCCGCAATCGCCATCTCGGCTGCCGCGACAGCAAGCCCACCTTCTGCGGCATCGTGGGCAGCATGTGTGATGCCCTGCGCCGCTGCCTCGACGAGCACGTCGATCAGGTGCGCCTCTGCCTCGAGGTCGACGTCGGGAATGCGACCAGCCACGCTGCCAAAGACGTACGCCTGGTACTCAGAGCCATCGACGGACGGCTCTGCATCGCCGAGCAACACGATCGTCGCGCCGCTCTGTGGAGCCGCACCAATTGCGCGGGCCGCATCTTCGATCAGCCCTACACAACCGACGATGGGCGATGGTGGAATCGGACCACCGGAGTGCTCGTTGTAGAGCGAGACGTTGCCCGAGACGACGGGCGCTTGGAGCGCCTCGCAGGCCTCGGCCATGCCCTCGACAGACTCGACGAACATGTACGGCGTCTCGCCGCGCTCGGGGTTTCCGAAGTTGAGGCAGTTCGTAATCGCCAGCGGTCGACCGCCCGTGCAGGCGACGTTGCGCGCTGCCTCGGCGACGGCCTGCCGTCCACCACGTCGCGGATCGAGCCACGTGCGACGACCACTGCCATCGAGTGCGGCCGCGATCGCTCGCTTCGAGCCAGGGAGCCGCACGACGCCAGCGTCAGCGCCCGGGCGGATCACAGTGCCTCCACCCACAATCTGGTCGTACTGCTGGAAAATCGCGGCTTTGGAGGCGATGTTCGGCGCGCCGAGTAGATTCGTCAGCGCCGTCGTTGCATCCGGCTCGGCGGGCAAATCCGCGATCGCCAATGGCTCGGTGGCGAGTCGATTGGGGCGCTGCGGATCGAGCGTGTAGCGGGGACAATCGTCAACGAGAGCCGCCACCGGGATATCCCCGACGACCGTGTCTCCCATCGTGCAGATCAGGTGATCGCCTTCGACAACCTCGCCGATCACGGAGCACTCGAGCTCCCAACGGGCGCAGAGCGCCTCGACGTCGGCCAGGCGGCGAGGCTCGACGCACGCAAGCATGCGCTCTTGCGACTCGGAGATCATGATCTCGAAGGCCTCCATGTCGTCCTCGCGCAGCGGCACCTTGGCGAGATCGAGTCGCACGCCGACAGGACCACGCGATGCCATCTCCGACGCGGACGAGGCGAGCCCGGCGGCGCCGAGATCTTGCAGACCAACGAGGACGTCGTCGCGCACCAGTTCGAGCGAGGTTTCGATCAGGCGCTTGCCCATGTACGGGTCGCCGATCTGGACCGTCGGGCGCTTCTCGTCGCCACCCGCATCGATGTCCTGCGAGGCGAGCACGGATGCTCCACCAATGCCATCCCGCCCGGTACGTGCGCCAAACAGCACGACGAGGTTGCCGATACCAGCCGCGGTCGCGCTCTTGAGATCGGAGGCCTTGAGGACGCCGATACCCATCGCATTGACGAGGCACGACTGCTCGTAACCAGCGTCGAAACGCACTTCGCCACCGATGTTAGCGACGCCAACGCAATTGCCGTAGTGACCGATACCGCGCACGGCTCCGTCCAAGAGGCGCCGCGTGCGCTCGGTGGCTGGATCGCCAAAGCGGAGCGAGTCGAGAATCGCGATCGGACGGGCGCCCATCGCGAAGATGTCACGCAGGATGCCGCCGACACCGGTTGCGGCGCCTTGAAATGGCTCAACTGCAGACGGGTGGTTGTGGCTCTCGACCTTGAAGGCCACGCCGAGGCCGTCGCCGACGTCGACGACGCCCGCGTTTTCGCCGGGACCTTGCAAAACGGCAGGTCCGGTCGTTGGAAAACGACGCAGAATCGCCTTCGAATGCTTGTAGCCGCAGTGCTCGCTCCAAAGCAGTGAGAAGACCGCGAGTTCGAAGTGATTCGGGTCTCGACCGAGCAACGCGACAATGTGCGTGTACTCGTCATCCCTTAACCCAAGTTGGCGGTGCAGTTGGGGTTCGGAGACCGGGTTCACGCGTTGATCAACTCTAGCGGAGGCGTCTGCTGTCGGCCCCCTTTCGCGCCGATCTGGGGTGCCTATGTGAGCGTTGACCGCGTGTCGTTGCAGGAGTTGGCCGACGCTGTCACTCGCGCGCGTGTCGTGTGGCGCAAGACTCGAGCCATGAAGACCCTCCCCACCCCACCTGCCCCAACCCGTCGCGCCACGATCGCCGTGCCCGGTGGTCGCGCCACCCTGACCGCTGAGGTCGTCGAGATCGGCGACAGCGAGACCGGTGACATCGTGCTGCAATCCCTTGAACGCAGCGACGGGCGCTGCTTTCTCCGCCTCGGCTATCGCCGCAATGGCCGCCTCGTGCGCGGGCCTGTCAGTTTCGAGCCACGCGCCTTCGCGCGCCTTGTCAAGCAGGCCGCGAAAGACGCCACAATCGGACCTCTGCTCCCAGACGGTAAGCCCGTCGCGACCGCTCGCCGCCAGCGCGCCTAATGTTCGGGTGTGAGCACGATTCATTTCAGCAGCAAGCCTGCGTTGCGCGACCCGATTCTCGTTGCTGCCTTTCGTGGCTGGAATGACGGCGGCTCGGCTGCCACGGTCGCTGCAGCCTTTCTGAAGAACCGCTGCGAGGCCAAACGCTTCGCCGTGATCGACCCGGATCGCTTCGTCGACTACCAGCAGACGCGCCCGATGGTCTCGATAGAAGAGGGCCAGGTTCGTCAGATCACGTGGCCTGAAACCGAGTTTTTCCATGCCCGCCTGCCGAATAGCAAGCGCGATCTACTGCTGGTGATCGGTGTTGAGCCGAACTTTCGCTGGCGCGAATTTAGCAAGGCGATTGCGGAACTCGCGGTCGAGACGAATGTCGCTCTGGCGGTGACGCTCGGCGGTCTCCTCGCCGACACGCCCCACACCCGTGCAATCCCGGTCTCTGGTGCCGCCCACGATCCTGCGCTCCTGGAGCGCTTCGACGACTTAGAGCCAGTCCGCTACGAGGGGCCGACCGGCATTGTCGGCGTGCTCCACGACGATCTCGGCAAGGCCGGCATTCCTTCGGCCAGTCTCTGGGCGGCCGTGCCCCACTACCTCGGTGGCAACCCGAACCCAACAGCTGCGCTCGCGCTGGTGCAGGCTCTGGAACCACTCGTTGAATGCGAGCTCTCCCCGACAGAACTCGAAAAGGCCTCGGCTGAGTTCGACCGCCAGATTGCTCGCGTCGTCGAGAAGGACGCGGAGATGCGTTCGTACGTGACCGATCTCGAGGATCGCCTCGACAACGGCGACGAGTACGACGAAGACGAGGACGAAGATGACGACGAGGACGATGACGACGACGAAGACGTCGACGACATCACCAGCGAGACACGCATTCCCAGTGGCGACGAGATCGCCGCCGAGCTTCAAGAGTTTCTGCGCGAACAGCGCGACGACAGCTAGTTCGAGCGGGAGGACACCACATCCGCGGCGGCGAAGCTGAGCGCGTCTAGCCCGCAGCGGCGAGCGCTGCGAGATCAACAGCCGGGTCGGCAAGCTGCTCTCGTGCTGGCGAGACGCCAGCGGCGAATAGCTTGCGCACACCCCGCAGCGTCTTCATGTCACTGACGGAGAAGGCCGCGCGCATCGTGCCCTCACGCAGATAGAAGGCAGTGCAGGCCGGTAGGGCCTGATCGCCACGCCAGACGATCTCGTCGTCGGGACGCGCAACACCTACAACGTTGAGTGTGAGGTCGCCCTGGTCCGACCAGAACGATGGCAGGTCCTCAAATAGACCCTCGCCCGTGGCAATCTGCTCGGCCGCGACCTGACCATGACCAATCGCGACGGCAGCATGCTCGACGCGGATGCGATCCTCATCGGCCCACTTGCTGGGAAATGCCGCAATGTCGCCCACGGCATAGACATCGGCGACGCTCGTGTGCATGCCCGCGTCGACCTTGATGCCACCAACGACCTCCTCACACCCCAACTGCTGGGCGAGCTCGAGCCGCGGCGTCTGTCCGACAGCCACGATCACCAGGTCGGCATCGATTTCTTCGCCACCAACGAGGCGTACGCCGGTCGCGATGTCGTCGCCGGAGACCTGCTCGACCCCCACTCCCGCACGCACCACAACGCCCCGGTCCGTTGCCCACTGCAAAACACGTTCGGCAACTTCTAGACCCAACGGTCGGCTCATCGGCTCGGGCGCGGCCTCGAGCACCGTCGCCGTATGCCCTGCCGCTACCGCTGCAGCCGCGACCTCCATGCCAATGAAGCCACCGCCAATAATCGCAAGGTGTTTCGGTCCGGTCGCGAGCACTGCCTGAATTTCGAGCGCCTCGTCGAGTCGCGTCACGCGGTGCACACCCGGCAGGTCGAGCCCAGGGATCGGCAACTGTCGCGGCGCACACCCTGTTGCCAGCACAAGCGCATCCCAGGCCACTGTCGAGCCATCCGACAACTCGGCCGTCTTCGCCGAGGCATCGGCGCCTGTCACCGTCACTCCCCGCCGCAGGTCGATCCCGTCCTGCTCGTAGACCTCCGGTGCGGGCTTGATGACCTTGCTCATATCGGCCGTACCAACGACGACCGATTTCGAGAGCGGCGGACGCTCGTACGGATATTCCGGGTCGTCGCCGACCAGGACGATCTCCCCCGTCCAGCCGACGCGGCGGAGCGTCAAAGCCGCCGCGCGCCCTGCCATGCCCGAACCAGCAATCAGTGCGATCGTCATCGAGCCGCCCTAGACGTCGACGAGGACAGAGTCGCCGTCAACCGTGACGGTAAAGACCTCGACGGCCTCGGTGGCAGGAGGACAGTCTGGATCGCCGGTCGTGAGGTTGAAGGCCGAGCCGTGCAGTGGACACTCGATTGCCATGTCGTCGGCGAGGAAGTCGCCTTCAGACAGCGAGGCCTCGGCGTGCGGGCAGTCATCGCAGATGGCGTGGACGGTGTCGCCAATGCGCACGATGCACAGCGCGGTGCCGTCGGCCTCGACGCGTGTTGGCGTGCCTTCGGGAAAATCGCTGAGCGAGCCGATCGATACCTGGGTCATAGTCGAACTCCTTCTCGGGTGGTTACCCACAGCGTGGGGTGCGCAGATGAGGCGCAGCGTGGTTAGAACGTTAGGAGTTGATGAGACGACCGACCAGCAGTTGGCCGTCGATCGAACCGAGGATCGGGTCGACCGCGTGCTCGGGGTGCGGCATCAGGCCGCAGACATTGCCCGCGGCATTGGTGACACACGCCACGCGCCGCGTCGCGCCGTTGACATCCTCGGCGTAGCGAAGCAGCACCTGACCATTTTCTTCGAGCTCGTCCAAGCCCTCTTCCGGGTGGAACCAAGCACCATCGCCGTGCTTGACGGGCACGGTGATCGTCGTGCCAACCGCGCGGTTACCGATCCACGGCGATTCTTGCTCGACGATCAACTCGACGTCGCGACAGATAAAGCGCTGGCCGTGGTTCGGCGTCAGGATGCCAGGCAAGAGGTCGGCCTCGCAGAGAATCTGGAAGCCGTTGCAGATGCCGAGTACCGGGCCACCAGCGGCCGCGAACTCGGCGACGGCGCCCATGATCGGCGAGAAACGTGCGAGTGCGCCACAGCGCAGATGGTCGCCATACGAGAAGCCGCCGGGCAATAGAATCGCGTCGACGCCTTGCAGGTCGGTGCTGCCATGCCAGAGCGAGACGGCCTCGCCGCCAACCACGCCAACTGCGCGCATCGCATCGCGATCGTCGAGCGAGCCAAGGAACGTGATGACGCCGACCCTAGCCAACGCTGACCTCGAACCCCTCGATCAGGTCGTTCGACAAGACACGCGCTGCCATCTCGGCGCCGAGGCGCTCGGCCTCTTTGGGATCATCGGTGTCGATTTCGAGGTCGAAGATGCTGCCGGCAGAGACGGCGCTGACGGGGTAGCCAAGGCCACCCAGCGAGCGGCCGATGGCCTCGCCTTGAGGATCACGAATGCCCGTCTTGGGCCGTACCAGTACGGTCACTCTCAC
>CAXNNM010000018.1:0-10491 GCA_964203735.1 Gaiellales bacterium
TTGGCAGTAATCGTAAAGACTGCCTCGCGGCCGGCGAGCTTCTTCGGCTTCTGCTCCGCGGGCAGCGTCATCGTGACCTCGCGCGACTCGCCGGTGCGCATGCCGATGATGGCGTAGTCCAACTCGTCGAGCAGGCGTCCCGCGCCGGCTTCAACCAAGAGATCCGTTGCCTGGGCGTCCTTGATCAGGTTTCCATCGACCGCGCCGCTCATGTCGACCAACACCTGGTGTCCTGCCTCAACGGCAGCGTCGATTGGCTGGAAGGTTGCTCCCGCCGTGCGAATGCGCTCGATCTCGCCGTCGATCACTTCGTCGGTCGCCTCGACCGTCGGGCGTACAGCCTGCAGTTCGAGCTTGACTGGCAACTCGGCCTTCGGCGGTACCGAAACGATGCCGGTGAAGCTGAAGGTCTCGCCTGGAACCGGCATCGTCGGCCAGTTGATCTCGGGCTGATCGATGCCATCGACGGCGGCGGCGCTGCAGGCGCGCGTCCACCAACCGTTGATGTGCGAGCGCAGGGCCTCCTCTGCGAGCGCTTCTTCGCCGACGCGCTGACGCACGACTGCGATTGGGGTCTTGCCCGGCCGGAAGCCCGGGACGCGAACATCCTTAGCCATGTCGGCAAGGGCGTGTTCGAACGCGTGATCGACGTCATGTGCGTCGATTTCTACGCTGACTTTGACCTTGTTGTCTTCGAGGTGCTCTACGGCAGTTTCCATGCGTGTTTTTCTCCGACGAATCAACCCTGTGCGGGGACGGGCATCCTAAAGGATCAGCGCGAGCGTTCGACCCGATCGAACAAATTTTCCGATCGATTTCACTGATCGAGATGCGGGCGAGAGGACTTGAACCTCCACGGGGTTTCCCCCACCAGGACCTAAACCTGGCGCGTCTGCCATTTCGCCACGCCCGCGTCCGCCCAACCGTACCGGACGGGCCTGCTCCGGGGGGCGCAGTTCTGCGCCGACTAGCTCGCGCTGCTCTGGGGGACCTGCGCAGGCGCTGGTTGCGCTGCAGGCGGTGCCGACTGCACGGGTGGCGCTGCCTGCACGCTTGGCACCTGGTCATATCCGGCGGCGGGCGGCGTGGGCACCGTCGCGCTCGCAGCGGCTTGTGCCTCCTGAGCCGCGATTACCAGCTGCTGCTCCTGAGCCCTCGTATCGACAACGAGTTGGTTGTACTTGCGGACAAGTGCCCGATTCTCCGCAGCGACCTGATTGTCATGGCGTGCCGATGCTTGGGCCACCGACTGCCAGCCCTCGGCCTCCGCGCGCCAGCTCTGAGCCTGCTTCGACGCCTGTTCGACCTGACCGACCTGATGAATGCCGTAGCCAACCGAGCCAGTCAGCAGAAGTGCCAGCGTGCCGGTAGTCAATTTGATCAGCGAGGAGCTATGCATCTCAGTCATCCCACCCTTCGCTCTCGCCCTGATCTTCTGAATCGCTCTCGCTGTGCTCGTCCGACTCGGAATGTTCGTCGTCGTCGCCTGAATCCGCCTGTGGAGTCACTTCGGCAGTGGAGAGCGTCGCGGAGGCGATCTCCGCAGCCTGCACCGCAGGAACCTGAACCTCTTCGAGTGGCACGACCAGTGGCTGGGCCGCGCCCCCACTTTCTCCACGATCGTCCCGTTGCACAACGCGTGGCTTCCACTGCTGGAGGTCAGCTGCAGCGGGGCTACCGGCATTCGGATCGAGCATCGTCGAACGCTGCTCGCTCGAGACAGAGAGCGCTGGATCCGGAGTTGCGGTCGCCGGGCGCATGGCGTAGGCGACGCCGCCGACGACGGTGACTGCGACGGTCAAGCCGACCGCGAGACTCACGAGCGAGCGGGTTGCAAGAAGTTTGGACATGTCTTAAGCGTGCATCCGGTCCGTGGGGCCAGCATGAGGATCTGATGAGAGATCTCTCATTCGAAGGTCGGGGCTAGATGCTGCTGGCCGTTCGACGCTGCTCCTTGGTCGGAGCGCCGCCCGTGAATCTCCACACGGCCGAGCCGACGACAAGCGCGATGCCGAGGCCGTAGAGCGTCAACACGAGTGGATTACGCGTGTCGGTGCCGAGCCACAATCCGTGCGCCATCGACGCTCCCCAAAAGATGTAGGCAAAGTAGTGCAAGGCGCGCCAGAAATTGAACGAAATCAGCTTTCGCTTTCGCAACATAAAGCTCAGCGGTAGAAGCACTGCGAGCCAGAGCGCGATCGCTCCGAGCACGATGCTGACACGCGCATCGATCCCGACAACAGCGCGGAGCGGCACGTTGGCGTACTCGTCAAGTACAAGAGCGACGACGTGTGTGACGATCAGCAGCAGTCCGAACATCTGCAGGGCTCGATGCAATTCGACCGCTCCCTTGGGCGACTGCACTCCGCGGCCGGCCAAGAGGGTCCCCCAGGCTGCTGTCAGGGTGTATACGAGTACGGCGACGAGACCAGTCGCTCGGGCGATCTCCCAGAGAATCATGCTCGAATCGTCTCCCATCGTGCATTCGTCGTGATGGCGTCAGCGACGGAGATCCGTGCAGCCGGTGCGCCCACAAGGTCAAGGTACGCGGGATCCAGCACGACACACGATGCCAGCACGTCTGCCGCGACGGGGTCGATGCCGGCGACGACTGCCGTTCCGCGCGCGCTCGGAGCGCCGGTCGCTGGATCAATCAGGTGATGCGAAACGGAACCATCGGCGAGCGTCCATTGACGGCGCTCGCTCGAGGATGTCGCGACGCCGGTTCCTTCGACTGCCAGGACAGCACCGGCCGCCGTCTCGATGCGGTGGTCTCCACGCACCATCGTCAGATCGCCGCCGGCGTCGATGATGAGGCGTTGATCAAGTACGAGGTTTGCGAGCACTGCGCCGGCTCGGACGGCCGCCCACGACTTGCCGATGCCGCCGAGATCGAGCTGGGTGCCGACAGGAATCGTGATCGACGAGGCGTCCGGATCAACCACGATCGATCCTTCGATGGCGTCTGAGACTGGAACGGAGTCGGGGGCCGCATTGCCGACGGAATCTTGATATCCCCAGGCGCGAAGCGCACTGCCCACGAGGGGCTGAAAGCGTCCTTCGGTGCGTTCGGACCAGTCAACGGCAGCAACAATAAGGTCGACAGTCGCCGGATCCACGCGGACGGGGTGCCCGGCGCCTCGTGTGATGCGCGTGACGTCGCTCTGCGGGAGAAACCGGGACCACAGCAACTCGTCTCGATTGACTGCCTCGGCGATGTGCTGGGCGTCCTCGCCGGACACGCCCCCGCCGTGATGGATGCGCCAGTCGGCACCCATCGCGCGGAAGGTCCAGTCGAGCATCGGCACGCTGTCATTCATCGCTCTAGCTTGCCTTGCTGGTTGGAGCCGCAGCTGGAGCTGCCTGGGCGACTGCGACCGGTTGAGGGGCGGCAGCGGCACTGACGGTAACCGCAGCTGTTGTGGCTGTGGTGCCGGCAGCGAGCTTGTTGAACTTGCGGACAAGCTGCTTATTCTGGGCGTTGACCTGCACGCTAACGTTGTTCGTCTGGGCGGCGACTGTCTGCCAACTGGCGGCCTCTTGGCGCCACGAGTTTGCCTGGTCGGATTGATGGATACCGAACCCGATCGAGCCGGTCAGCAGCAGTCCGAGAGTACCGAGCGTGATTTTGTTAAGCGTTGTGCTTTGCATTTCAATCGTCCTCCGATTCGTAGTGTGTGTCGTCACCGGGCTCGCCAGTGACGGCGGCGACGGTGTAATTGGCGGCTACCGTTGAAGCGGTAGGCGGCGTTGTCGTGGCGAGTCGTGCCACGTTAGTGGTGGCCGCACTGCTGGGCTTGCTCACGACAAAACCCTCACGTGCTTGCGAGGAAGCTGCCAGGCCCTGACCTTGAAGCGACTGTCCGAGTGTCGGGCCGAAGCTGATGGCTCCGACAATCAGCGCAGCAGCGACAAGCCCGATGATTGCGCTTAGGAGCGCTTTAGTGTTGGGGGTGCTGTTCGTCATGTCCCAAGTGTGGAACACGAGAACGATCCCACGATGAGGCCTAGGTGAGGGTTCTCTCACGAACTGCGGGGGAGCGTGATCGTGAAGGTTGCGCCCTGACCAGGTTGCGAGGCAACGCTGATGGTGCCGCTCTGCGCGACGACGTAGGCATGACAAATCGCGAGCCCCAATCCGGCGCCGCCGGCATCTCGCGTCCGTGCGGCGTCGGCCCGAGTGAAGCGGTTGAAAATGGTGGGCAGCAGTTCCGTGGGAATGCCCTCACCGTCGTCGCGCACCATGATGCGCACCGTCCAATCGTCGCACTCAACTCGGAGCAAAATCAAACCATCTGGCTTTGTATGTCGCTCAGCGTTGTTGAGCAGGTTGACCAGCACGTCGACGAGTGCATCATGGTCGCCCGAGACGAAAGCTTTACCCTCAGCAGGTTCGAGAACCCACCGACGCTCCACCAGGCTACTTACGCGCGCAAGCGCTTCCTGAGCGAGAAGATTGACGTCGACGTTGTCGCGCTTGGTCGTGGGCTCGGACCCGGCCTGGGCGAGCGTTAAGAGCCGCTCCACCAGCCGACCCATACGATCCAGCTCATCGACAGCAAGGTCGATTTCGCTCTGGACCGATGCGGCGTCTTCGCGCTCGGGGTTGAGTACCTCAAGATGTCCACGGGCAATCGTGATCGGTGTTCGCAACTCGTGTGATGCGTCTTGCACGAAGCGCTGCTGGGCCGCGAACGAACCCTCGAGCCGCGCGAGCATGGCGTCGATCGCGTGCGTCAGACGTGCGATCTCGTCTTCGCCGCCGACCGGGCCAACGCGCTGGTCGAGGCGCCCCGCCGTGACCGATTCGGCGCGCGCTGTCATGACCGTCAGCGGCCGTAATGCCTGCCGCGCCGCCAGCCATGCGAGCAAGATCGTCAGCGCTGCGCCGAGACCTCCCGCAAGAACGAGTGCGCGAATCAAGGCCTGAATGCGCTCGTCGGCTTCCGTTCGAGGTACAGCAGCCGCGCTGGTGATCCCTGCCTGATCACGATCGACGGCGACCGTGTATTCGATCTCCCCAATCGTTTTCTGCGTCGCTCCCGTGGCCTGAGATAGCAGCGGCACCAAAGCACGCGCCCGCTCCTGATTGATTACCGCGATTCCGGTAGCCGTACCGACCGCTAGGAGCGTTTCGGATGCGCTTCGTCGGACGAGATAGGGCTCTGTGCTCGGATCCAGCGACGGTGCGTCAGTCGCTGCCCGGGTCGAAGCGCTTGGCTCATTCCCCTCGCCCTCCGAGTCGTCTTCCGGAGTGCCCGAGTCGTCGCTGGTGACGGTGGGCAACGTGAGCGTTGAACCAGTCCCGCTGCCCTCCTCTGAATCCGTCGGCACTGGTACCTCGGGCTGAGGCGCCTCGGCCCGTGCCGCAACTGCGAGCAAGCTGCGCGCCTCGAGGGCTGCCTGCGCACTGAGATCTTCGTCGAGCGACCGCTGTTCAAGCACGATCACGGTGCCGCCGACCAGGACCAACACCGCCAAGACCAGCGCCACACTCGTCGCTACGAGCCGCCAACGAATCGGAACGCGCCACCTCATCGGTCCACCAGCCGGTATCCCATCCCACGCACGGTTTCGATCCGCGAGGCATCGTCATCACGAAGCTTCGTCCGCAGGTAGCGGATGTAGACGTCAACAACATTGGAACGGGGGTCGTGCGAGATGCCCCAGACGCCATCCAAGATTTGCTGCCTCGAGAGAACCTGGCCGGGGTGACGCATCAAGTACTCGAGCAACGCGAACTCGCGGGCGGACAACTGGATCGATTCGCCATCGCTCAAAAGCTCCCGCCGGAGCAGGTCGAGGTGAAGATTCGCGACCTCGAGCACGTCGCTGCGTGCTCCGACCGCCGAACGATCGACAGTGCGAAGATGCGACCGCACACGCGCGGCAAGCTCCGCGAAGGCAAACGGCTTGACGACGTAGTCGGTCGCGCCGAGGTCGAGCCCCTTGACTCGATCGGATACATCGCCGCGCGCGGTCAACATGATCACGGGCACGAGAGGATCGACCTGACGAATTTGCGTCAGTACCTCGAAGCCGTCGAAGCCCGGCAGCATCACATCGAGCACGACAAGATCGGCAGGTGACGCAACGAAAACGGCAACGGCGGTCGGTCCATCGCCAACCACCTCGATCGCGTGTCCCTCAGCCACGAGACCCTTCTCGATGAAGGAGGCAATCAGAGGTTCGTCTTCGACAACGAGAATGCGCATGCGCACATCGTGACAGTCCGGCATGAGGAGTCTCTCATCCGCCGACTTTTAAGGTGGATTACACCTAACTGCGGAACTCGAGGTCCGCTACTCGGCGTCGGGCACGACCTCGCCGCCGTAGGTTCCAAAGCGACCCCAGATGCGCTCAGCATCGTCAAGCCTGCGCCCAATACTGGACGGGTTGCGCTCCAGCAGCGTTGCCGCCAACAATTCGACAAGGAAGATGCCCGTCACGGCCGTGGGAAATGGTGCGGGCGAGTCGTCGGCGCAGATCAAAGTCTCGGTTGCGTATTTCGCAGCCGGCGCAGCGGGCGAGTCAGTCACCAGGACGACCGGCGCACCGGCTTCATGGAAGAACGATGCCACCTCCGTTGTCACCTTTGCGTAGCGACGGAAGGTGAAGGCCAACAGACGATCCTCGGGTCCCACACCAATCAGACGGTCGGCCAGAGCCGATTCGCCCGCCTCGACGCGCACCACGTTGGGCAGCATCGGGTTCAAGAGAAAATACGCATATTCCGCTACCGCAGCACTGGCACGCTGCCCAAAAACGTGGATCCACCCCTCACCCGACTCGAGCAGGGCTGCGGCGGCGTCCAAGCTGGCCGGCGGCGTGTTCGCGGAAACGGTACGCAGGTCGCGCTCAACGGCCTCCAACCAGCGGTCCACGAGCGTGCCAGACCCCGCCACCTCAGGTTCGTGGTCGGTACCAAGACGATCGCGGATACCTGCCTGGAGTGCCTCCTGCAGACCACCAAAACCGCCATACCCGAGCCGGGCGCCAAAGCGCACGACCGCGGCTTTCGAAACACCGGCCGAGATGGCGAGCGCATCGGCGGAACCAAAGGCCACACCCGTGGTATCGCGCAGAACCGCCTCCGCTACTCGCTGGTCGTTCGGCGAGAGCTCCTCGAGACGTTCACGAATGCGATCTAGTGGATCGTTGCCCTGCTCGGTCACGCCGCGACCGTACCAGACGTCGCCGCGTCCCCGCAGTCCGGCGGGTACGGTTCAGCCATGGCACGCATCTTTTCGGGCATTCAACCTACGGGTGATAAACACATCGGCAACTACCTCGGTGCGATCCGGCACTGGGTTGCAGGGCAGACCGAACATGACTGTCTCTACAGCATCGTGGATCTGCACTCGATCACCGTTCCCGTCGAGCCTGCTGCGCTGCGTGACGCAACGCTCTCGTTGGCGACGCTGTTGTTTGCCGCCGGTCTTGATCCCGCAAAGTCAACCCTGTTTGCTCAGAGTCACGTCTCTGAGCACATGGAATTGGCGTGGTACCTGAACTGCACCGCGACGATGGGCGAACTTCGCCGGATGACGCAATTCAAAGACAAGTCGGGCGGGCAGGAGTCCGTCTCCGTCGGGTTGTTTGATTATCCGGTGTTGCAGGCAGCTGACGTCCTCCTGTATCAGGCCGGATTGGTTCCCGTGGGCGAGGATCAACGGCAGCACCTCGAACTGATGCGCGACATCGCGATCCGCTTCAACGGACGCTACGGCGACACGTTTGTCGTCCCTCAGGCTCAGATCCCGCCAACGGGTGCGCGGATTGTCGACCTGCAAGAGCCCACCAAGAAGATGTCGACCACCGGTGGCACAGAGCAGGGCACGTTGCTCTTGCTCGACTCCCCCGCTCGGCTACGCAAGAAGGTGATGTCGGCGGTGACCGACTCAGACGGCGTGGTCCGTGCAGATCTCGAAAACAAGCCTGGGATCACAGGTCTCCTCTCGCTGTTGTCCGCGATCGAAGACGTGCCGATTGCGAGCCTCGAGGAACGTTACGAAGGCAAGGGCTACGGCGATTTCAAAAAGGATGTTGCGGAGGCTGTGGTGACGCTGCTCGAACCACTGCAAGCCCGCCACGCAGAGTTGGCATCGGACCCCGGCGAAGTTGTTCGTCTGTTGAAGATCGGCGCGGACCACGCGCGCTCGTTGGCCGTGCCGACGGTTGAGCTCGCGCGCGAACGTATTGGCTTCGCGCCGCGCGGCTAGCCGAAGCGTTCTCGGGAGCGTCGCGCTAGACGCGCCATCGTGCCGGGTGCCACCGCCTGCGCCACGCCGGCCACGCGCCACCATTCCGGGTGAAACGATTCGGAGCGCCGGCGTTCGAGCGCCTTCACGATCGTTTCGGCGCAGCGATCATCGCTCATCACTGCATGTCGTAGCCAGCGATGATTCCGTAGACGATCGTGCGGGAATGCTGCAGTGGCGACTGGACCAGGGTTGGCGGTCAAGACGTGCACCCCGACAGCGGCAGCCTCCACATGTAGACCGCGCGACCACGCAATCGCAGCATGTTTGGCTGCTGCATAGTGGGGAGCCGAGCCCGTTGCCACCGTACCCGCAACACTGACGACGTTGACGATCGAACCACGGGCTGCGACGAGACCAGGCCACGCCGCCGCCGTGACGCGCACCATGGCGAGATACAGCAGGTCAATCGCGCGTGCAGCCTCATCGGGGTGATGATCGAGCAGCGGTGTTCGAAACGGTCCACCTGCGTTGTTGACCAGCAAACGGATCCGAGGCGCCTCGGACAGCCGTGTCGCCAGCACGGAGACGCCCGCTTCCGTCGCGAGGTCTGCAACCAACGTCTCGCAGTGGAGTTCGCGGCCCGCAGCGGCGAGTCGCTCCGCTCCGCGCGCGACCAAGAGCAGCTCGCCGTCAGGACGCTTCAGGCGACGCGCGAGTGCCAAGCCGATTCCGGCCGAGCCCCCCGTCACCACTGTCAGGTCGCGTTCGCGCATTGCTGTTGGAGCGTACCCCGACGCACGGTACACTCGGGGCGTGCTTCCCGTTCCAGAACCACCGCGCCGCGTCGAATTGACGATCACGACCCGCACGCTCATCCGGGTAATGCTGACGGCGTCCGCCTTTCTGCTGCTGATCTACGTCTTTTGGCAGGTGCGTGCGATTGGCGAATTGGTTCTGATTTCCGCCTTCTTGGCGCTGGCACTAAATCCGCTGGTGACGCTTTTGGAGCGCAAGATTGGCAATCGTCGCGGCGTAGCCTCCGTCATCGTCGTTCTCGGCGTCATCATCATTCTGCTAGCGTTCTTGAGCGCGCTCCTGACGCCGCTCTACGAGGAGACGCGATCGTTCGCGACCCGCGCCCCGGGCCTGCTCGATGAGTTGCGCCGTTGGGGCCCGTTTCGCGAGCTCGATGCACGCTACAACGTGATTGAACGACTCAGCGACGGAGCCTCGGAGTACTCGAGCAGGTTGCCCGCACAGGCTGGCAGTTTGCTGGGTGTCGCGACAGCCGTCGTGACCGGGTTTGGCAAGAGCCTCACGGTGCTGTTTATGACGCTGTTTCTGCTGCTCGAGATTCCGCGCTTTCTCCGCACAACCACCGAATTGCTGCGGCCGGGCCATGCCGAGCGCTCGCTGGAGGTGTTCGATCAGGTCAACGGAACGATCGCGCGGTGGACGGCTGGAGTGCTCTTTATTGCCACGATCGCCGGCACCCTGACGGGCGTCACGGCCTGGATCCTAGGTGTGCCATTTGCGCTGGCACTCGGACTGCTGGTGGCGCTACTCGACATCGTTCCGCTGGTTGGAGCCACGATTGGCTCGATCGTGGCCGTGCTGGTTGCACTGACAACGTCATTGACGGCCGGCATCATCATGCTCGTGGTGGCGGTGGTCTACCAGTTCGTCGAGAACCACATCATCCAACCCGTCGTGATGCGCAAGAGCATCGACGTCTCGCCGTTTATCGTCGTCGTCAGCGTGCTCGTCGGCGCATCGTTGCTTGGTGTGATCGGTGCGCTGCTGGCGATTCCGGTAGCCGGTTCGGTGCAAGTGGTGCTGCGGCGCGTGCTCGATGTGCGCCGCCAGCGGATAGCGGCGGAGCGACAATTGATGCTAGATCTTGAAGGCGGTCATGATGATTCGACGGGCACGGCGACATGAGTAAGCGACTTCAGGTACAGATCGTCTCTGACTTTCTCTGCCCGTTTTGCAAGGTGGCATGCGAGCGCGCAACGTGGCTTGAGAGCGAGTTTGATGCAGAGATCGAATGGCTTCCCTGGGATCTTCATCCGGAGTATCCAGCCGAAGGCATCCCCCGCTCCGAGTTAGTCGCCAAATACGGAGCAGAGCATTTTGCCAATGTCGCACAGATGTTTGAAGACTGCGGGTTCGCCTATGCGCCGCATCCCGAGCGGGTACCGAACACGCACTTGGCTTTGGAGCTCGGCGAGCTTGCTCGCGCTGCTGGTCTTCACTCGGAGTACCACAACGCCGTCATGGTTGGCAT
>CAXNNM010000019.1:0-10399 GCA_964203735.1 Gaiellales bacterium
CCACCGCCGCCACGTGGACGACGATCGCCACCACGGTCGTTGCGGTCGCCACCACCAGGACCACCAGCGCCACCACCCGGCGCGCCACGACGACCCTTGGGCCGTGCAGGTCCGAGCTCTTCGATGGCACCCTTGGCGCCACCCTTGCGGCGTCGAGCGTCAACCTCGCCGAGCCGCGTCGCGCCGACGTCAGCCGACTCGTAGCCCTCAGGCATGATCTCGCCCTTATTGATCCAGACCTTTACGCCGATGCGGCCGTAGGTCGTCTTGGCCTCAGCGAAGCCATAATCGATATCGGCGCGCAGCGTCTGAAGCGGCACGCGACCTTCCGAGTACTGCTCCGTGCGCGACATCTCGCCGCCACCCAGACGGCCGCCGCACTTGATGCGAACACCCTGGGCACCCGAGCGAACTGCCGACTGCATCGAGCGCTTCATGGCGCGGCGGAAGGCCACACGATTCTGCAGCTGCTCTGCGACGGACTGCGCCATCAGGCTCGCGTCCAATTCGGGGCGCTTGATCTCGTTGATGTTGATCTGCACGGCACGGCCAGTAATCGCGTGCACTTCCTTGCGGAGTGCGTCTACTTCGATACCAGACTTGCCGATCACGATGCCCGGGCGGGCCGTATAGATGTCGATCGTAATCTTCTGCGAGTCCTTGCGGATATGAATATCCGACAGGCCAGCATGGCTCAACTTCATGTGAATGTGCTCACGAATTTTGATGTCTTCGCCGAGGTAGCGGGCGAACTCGCGATCCGAGCACCAATTGGATTTCCAGTCGTGGATGATCCCGACGCGCAGGCCACCTGGATGTACTTTCTGGCCCATGGTCAGTCCTTCTCCCCTTCGGGGGTATCCGTCTTCGGCGGTGCAGCTTTCGGTGCGCGCTTACGCGGCGCAGCCGGCTTCTTCTCAGCAGTACCGTCAGCAGCTGCGGCCTTTGGCTTCGCAGGTGCCTTTGGCTTCGCAGGTGCCTTTGGCTTCGCAGCGGCCTTTGGCTTCGCAGCAGCAGCGGCCTCAGTCGGCTCGGCCTTCGGCTTCGCCGGCGCCTTTGGCTTGGCAGCGGCTTTCGGCTTCGCTGCAGCCTTCGGCTTCTCAGCGACCTCAGCAGCGTCGGTAGCAACCTCTGCCCCGTCGGCCTTCTTGGAGGCAGCAACACGCTTCGAGCGGGCGGAATCGCCAGCCTTCTTCGGTGCAACAGTCTCTGTCGTGCCATCGACCGTGGTCTCGATCACTGTGCCGCCCGAAAGCGAGCGAAGCAGGATCGTGATATGGGCCGTGCGCTTACGAATCTTGCTGGCGCGACCACGAGCACGTGGCTTAAAGCGCTTGATCGTGACGCCCTCATTCGCGAACGCCTCGTGAACCACGAGATCGTCAGGCGAGAGGCCATGATTGACTTCGGCATTCGTGACGGCAGAGCGCAGCACGAGCTCGATGTCCTTGGCCACAGCACGTGGCGAGAACAGGAGCTGCTTGCGCGCGTCGATCACAGAACGACCGCGAATGTCCTCGAGCACGAGGCGAACCTTGCGTGCGGACGAGCGGACGTGACGCGCCTCGGCGCGGACCAGTCCGGTGTTCGCATAGCTGAAGCGCTTATCAGCCATCTCAGCCGCGCCTCGACTGCTTGTCGGCCACGTGGCCACGGTAGGTTCGCGTAGGAGCGAACTCGCCGAGCTTGTGACCAACCATGGACTCGGAAATAAAGACTGGCACGTGCTTGCGGCCATCGTGAACCGCAATCGTGTGACCAACCATCTCCGGGAAGATGGTCGACGCGCGCGACCAGGTCTTCAACATTTTGCGTTCCTTGGTGGCGTTCTGCTCTTCGATGCGCTTGAAGAGACGCTCGTCCACGTAAGGACCCTTTTTCGACGATCGCGACATTACTTGCGGCCCTTCCCTCGGCGCCGACCACGAACGATGTCAGCGGACGATGCCTTCTTCGGATCGCGGGTACGACGACCAAGCGTCGGCTTGCCCCACGGGGTGACGGGATGCGATCCCTTGCCCTTGCCCTCGCCACCACCATGTGGATGGTCGACAGGGTTCATTGCAGTACCACGAACGCCAGGGCGCTTGCCGGCCCAACGGGCGCGACCAGCCTTGCCACCGACTTCGTTCTCGTGCGTCGTGTTGCCAACCTGGCCGATCGTGGCGCGGCAGGTGGCCGGCACGCGGCGAAGCTCGCCGGAGGGCAGACGCAGCAAAGCACTATCGCCTTCCTTGGCGACGAGCTGAGCGCTCGTGCCAGCAGAACGGCACATGCGGGCACCCTGACCAGGACGCAACTCGACGCAATGCACCGTGGTGCCGGTCGGGATGTTCGCGAGTGGCAGAGCGTTGCCCGGCTTGATGTCAGCCTCGGGACCCGACGACACCATCGAGCCAACCTCAAGGTTGACCGGAGCGACGATGTAGGCCTTGGCGCCGTCCACGTAGTGGAGCAGAGCGATGCGGGCGGAACGATTCGGGTCGTACTCAATCGCAGCGACCTTTGCGGGCACACCGTCCTTGAGTCGCTTGAAATCGATGATGCGATAGCGGCGCTTATGGCCACCACCCTGATGACGCGTCGTGATGCGGCCGTTGTTGTTACGACCACCATGACGATGAGTCGGCGCGAGCAGGCTCTTCTCCGGGGTCGACTTCGTCACTTCGGCGAAGTCGGACACGGTCATGAAGCGACGACCTGGCGAGGTCGGGCGGAAAGATCGAACGCCCATTATGCAACTCCCTCGAAGATCGGAATGGACTGGCCCTCGGCGAGCTTGACGATCGCCTTCTTGCCACCAGGACGAATGCCCTGGAACTGGCCACGGCGCTTCGGCTTGCTCGGCACCTTGATGATGTGAACGTCGACCACGTTGACGTTGAAGATCTCCTCAACGGCCTGACGGATCTGCGTCTTATGCGCATCGGGGTGCACGCGGAACGTGTACTTGCCGTCCTCGGTCAACGAGTAGCTCTTCTCGCTCACGACCGGTGCGAGGAGCACTGCGTGTGCGTCGGGTGTGGTCGACTTCATGCCGTCACCTCATCCTTGGTCGGTGCGGACTCGAGAGACTGCACGATCTCTGCCAGCGCCTGCTTCGAAACGAGCAGCCGGCGGGCCCACAGGAGGTCGGTCAGACCAACCTCGACGGGAGTCAACACGGACGAGCGCGGAATGTTGCGGAAGGACAGTGCTGCGGCCTCTTCCTCGGAGCCGACGACGACGACGAGCGACGCGTCGCTCCAACCCTCGACGAGGCGCAAGGCGTCCTTGGTCTTAGGAGCGGAGAACTGGTCGGCCTCGAAGACGCCAATCGTGCCGGCGCCCGCGTGCTGACTAAAGCCCATGCAGCGAGCCTTCTTATAGGCCTTCTTGTTGACCTTGACCGCGTAGGAACGCGGCTGCGGGCCGAAGACGACGCCACCACCGGTGAACTGGGCAGCACGTGTCGTACCCTGGCGGGCGCGGCCGGTGCCCTTCTGACGGAACGGCTTGGCACGTCCACCCTTGACCATTGCGCGGGTCTTGGTGGCGTGGGTGCCCTGACGACGGCCAGCGGCCTCCGCCTTGGCGACCTCGTGCAGCAGGCCGGGAGCAACGTCAACAGCGAAGACGCTAGCGGGCAGCGGGACAGTGCCCTT
The DNA here is from genome assembly GCA_964203735.1 of Gaiellales bacterium. GTDB lineage: Bacteria > Actinomycetota > Thermoleophilia > Gaiellales > F1-60-MAGs149 > F1-60-MAGs149. The sequence goes on from CAXNNM010000019.1 coordinate 3,645, forward strand.
GCCGCCAATGATGGGAGCAGTTAGCGCCATCTCAGTGCACGTCCTCTCGGATTTCGACGAGCGAACCCTTGGGCCCCGGAATCGCGCCCGAGACGAGCAGCACGTTGCGGGTCGGATCGACGTCGATGATGGTCAGGCCGCGCTGCGTGATGCGCTTGTTGCCCATCTGCCCAGCCATGCGCTTGCCCTTGAACACGCGGGACGGCCACGCCGACTGACCAATCGAGCCAGGAGCACGCACGTTGTGCGAGCCGTGGCTGACGGGGCCGCGGCTGAAGCCGTGGCGCTTAATCGTGCCTGCGAAACCCTTACCGACGCTGGTGCCCGAAACCTTGACGTGATCGCCAGGGCCAAACACACCAACGGTCACGGCCTCGCCAACGGCGAGGTCGGTCGTACCGCGGAACTCCGTCAGATGACGATGCGGTCCGACGCCGGCCTTCTTAAAATGGCCGGCTTCCGGCTTGGAAAGATCCGTCAGATCAACCGTGTGATACGCGAGCTGAACACCGTCGTACCCATCGATGTCAAGCGTGCGCACACCGACGATCGGGCACGGGCCCGCCTCGATCACGGTCACGGCCAAGCGCGCGCCGTCCTCCGTGAAGAGCTGGGTCATGCCCAGTTTGCGTCCGATGATTGCTTTCATGATTTAGAGCTTGATCTCGATGTCGATGCCGGCTGGCAGATCAAGTCGCATCAGCGAGTCGACCGTCTTAGGCGTGGGGGAATGGATGTCGATCAACCGCTTGTGGGTGCGGATCTCGAAGTGTTCCCGCGAATCCTTGTCCTTGAACGGAGATCGGATCACGCAGTAGACGTTCTTCTCGGTCGGCAACGGAACAGGGCCGGAGACGGTCGCGCCGGAGCGCACCGCCGTCTCGACGATGTCCTTTGCCGACCGATCCAGCGTCTGGTGGTCGTAGCCCTTAAGGCGGATGCGGATTTTCTGCTCAGCCAAGGGGTTACTTGATGATCTTTGTGACGACGCCGGCGCCGACGGTGCGGCCACCTTCGCGGATTGCGAAGCGGAGGCCCTCGTCCATGGCGATCGGCTGAATCAGCTCGACCTTGATCGACGTGCGGTCACCTGGCAGGCAGATGTCCGTGCCCTCAGGCAGGACAACGGAGCCGGTGACGTCCGTCGTGCGGAAGTAGAACTGTGGGCGGTAGCCCGAGAGGAAACGCGTGTGACGGCCACCCTCTTCCTTCGTGAGGACGTAGATGTCCGCCTCGAAGTCGGTGTGCGGGGTGATCGAACCGGGCTTCGACAGAACCTGGCCGCGCTCGACGTCCTCGCGCTTGAGGCCACGAACGAGGCAGCCAGCGTTGTCGCCAGCCTCGCCACGATCAAGATCCTTGTTGAACATCTCGACGCCGGTGACGGTCGTCTTCTGCGTGTCCCGGAGGCCCACGATCTCGACTTCGTCACCGACAGTGACGACGCCCTTCTCGATGCGGCCCGTCACGACGGTGCCACGACCGGTGATCGTGAAGACGTCCTCGATTGCCATCAGGAGCGGCTTGTCCGTGTCACGGACAGGCTCCGGAATGTAGGCGTCGACGGCGTTCATCAATTCCACGATCGCCTCGGTCCACTTCTCGTCGCCCTCGAGCGCCTTCAAAGCGGAAACCTGAATCACCGGAATGTCGTCACCCGGGAACTCGTACTTGGAGAGCAACTCGCGAACCTCGAGCTCGACGAGCTCGAGCATCTCGGGATCGTCCACCATGTCGGCCTTGTTGAGGGCGACAACGATGTACGGCACGCCGACCTGGCGGGCCAGGAGGATGTGCTCGCGCGTCTGCGGCATCGGGCCGTCAGCAGCGGACACGACCAGGATTGCGCCGTCCATCTGGGCGGCACCCGTGATCATGTTCTTGATGTAGTCGGCATGGCCCGGGCAATCGACGTGGGCGTAATGACGCGCCTCGGTCTCGTACTCAACGTGCGCGGTGTTGATCGTAATACCGCGCTCGCGCTCCTCGGGAGCGTTGTCGATCGATGCAAAGTCACGGACGGCGCCGGTGCCATTGCGCTCGGCAAGGACCTTCGTGATTGCAGCGGTCAACGTCGTCTTGCCATGGTCGATGTGACCGATGGTGCCGACATTGAGATGGGGCTTGTTTCGCTCGAACTTCTGCTTGGACATTATCTTCTCCCGGGTTCCCTGGGCTGGTGCGGTTGGTCTGGTTCTGGTGGACTGAGATAGTGGACTGACTAGAGGTGGCCGGTTAGGCCTTCGCCGTAATCGTTTCGGCGATGTTCTTCGGCACTTCCTCGTAATGCAGGAACTGCATGGTGTACGTTGCGCGGCCCTGCGAGAGGGAGCGCGAGTCGGTCGCGTAGCCGAACATTTCCGACAACGGGACGCGAGCGGTGATGACCTGGGCGTTACCGCGGGGCTCCATGCCCTCAACGCGGCCACGACGACTGTTGAGGTCGCCGATGACGTCGCCCATGTACTCCTCGGGGGTCACAACTTCGACCGTGAAGATCGGCTCGAGCAGCGCGGAATCACCGCGGCGCAGACCCTCCTTGAGGGCCATCGAGCCAGCAATCTTGAAGGCCATTTCCGAGGAGTCAACATCGTGGAAGGTGCCGTCGATCAGCTGGACCTTGACGTCGACGACGGGGAAGCCTGCAATGACGCCCGTGTTGAGCGCCTCGCGGGCACCTTCGCCGACAGCCTTGTGGTACTCCTTCGGCACGACGCCGCCGACGATCTTGCTCTCGAACGAGAAGCCTGCACCCGGCTCGGCGCGCTCAACGCGCAACCAGACGTCGCCGTACTGGCCACGACCACCGGACTGACGAACGAACTTGCCTTGGACCTTCTCGACGTTCTTGCGAATCGTCTCGCGGTACGCAACCTGCGGCTTACCAACGTTGGCGTCGACGGCGAACTCGCGCATCAGACGGTCCACGATGATCTCAAGGTGAAGCTCGCCCATGCCAGCGATCAGCGTCTGGCCCGTCTCTTCGTCAGTCTTGACGCGGAACGTGGGGTCCTCTTCCGAGAGACGTTGCAATGCGGTGGCGAGCTTGTCCTGGTCGGCCTTCGTCTTCGGCTCGACCGCGACCTCGATCACGGGCTCGGGGAAGATGATCGACTCGAGCAAGACTGGCTGCTTCTCGTCGCACAGGGTGTCACCGGTCGTGGTCGCCTTGAGGCCGACGGCTGCGGCGATCTCGCCGGCACCGACCTCATCGCGCTCCTCGCGGTGGTTGGCGTGCATCTGGAGGATGCGGCCAACGCGCTCCTTCTTGTCCGTCGACGAGTTGTAGATCGGCGACCCGGCGCTGAGTCGGCCGGAATAGACGCGGAAGTAGGTCAGCTTGCCCACGAACGGGTCGCTCATCACCTTGAAGGCGAGGGCGGCAAATGGTGCGTCGAGGGTGGCCTCGCGAATGACTTCTTCGTCCGAGCGCGGCTTCGTGCCGGTGACGGGCGGAATGTCGAGCGGGCTCGGCAGGTAGGCGACAACGGCGTCGAGCATCTGCTGGACACCCTTGTTCTTAAAGGCCGAGCCGCACAAGAGCGGCGTGATCGACAGGTCGAGCGTCGCAGCGCGAATCGCGCTGATCAGGTCGTTGTTGTCGACTGGCTGATCCTCAAGGAACGCCATCATGATGTCTTCGTTGTGGTCGGCGACGGCTTCGATCAGCTCGTGGCGGGCCTTGGTTGCGGCGGCCAATAGGTCGCCCTCTGGCTCGGACTCAGTCCAGGACAAACCGCGCTCGTCGATATCGAAGTTGATCGCCACCATGCGCACCAGGTCGACCATGCCGGAAAAGTTGTCCTCGGCACCGATCGGGATCTGGATGGCGACCGGATTGGCTCCGAGGCGATCAATGATCGTGGACTTGACGTAATCGAAGTCGGCACCAACGCGATCCATCTTGTTGACGAACGCGATGCGCGGCACGCTGTACTTGTCGGCTTGGCGCCAGACAGTCTCGGACTGGGGTTGAACTCCAGCAACAGAGTCGAAAACGGCGACAGCGCCATCGAGCACGCGCAACGAGCGCTCCACCTCAACGGTGAAGTCCACGTGCCCGGGTGTATCGATGATGTTGATGCGATGACCGCTCCACAGAGCCGTCGTGGCAGCCGACGTAATCGTGATACCGCGCTCTTGCTCCTGGACCATCCAGTCCATCGTTGCGCCGCCCTCGTGCACCTCGCCCAACTTGTGGGTGCGGCCCGTGTAGAACAGGACGCGCTCGGTGACGGTGGTCTTACCCGCATCGATGTGGGCCATGATGCCGATGTTGCGGTATAGGTCCAACTGGTCCGCGCGCGGGGCGGAGGACTCAGTCTGTGTTTCGATAACGGCAGTCATGTCAATTACCAGCGGTAGTGCGCGAAGGCCTTGTTGGCTTGCGCCATTCGGTAGATGTCGTCCTTGCGCTTGAACGCGCCGCCCTGCTGATTCGTAGCGTCCAGAATCTCAGCGGCGAGACGCTCGTGCGAGCCGCGCTCACGGCGCTGACGGGCGAACGTCACGATCCAGCGGATTGCCAGCGTACGGGCGCGACGAACAGGAACCTCAACGGGAACCTGGTAGTTCGCACCACCGACGCGGCGGCTGCGGGTCTCCAAGACGGGCGTGACGGACTTGATTGCCTGGTCGAGCACCTCAAGCGGATCGCGGCCGGACTTCTCACCAACGATGGTGAGGGCGCCGTACACGATGCTCTCAGCGGTCGAACGCTTGCCGTCAAGCATCACCTTGTTGATCACCTGGGTGACCAGCGTCGATCCGTAGACCGGATCGGGAATCAACTCGCGGGGGACAATGTCTGCTCGGCGTGGCATTGCTCTACGACTTCTTTGCGCCGTACTTGGAGCGAGCCTGCTTGCGATCAGCAACGCCGGATGTATCAAGTGCTGCCCGTACGACCTTGTAGCGGATGCCTGGGAGATCCTTCACACGACCACCGCGGATCAGCACAACGGAGTGCTCCTGCAGGTTATGGCCGATGCCGGGAATGTAGGCGGTGACTTCCATGCCGTTCGAGAGTCGGACGCGGGCAACCTTACGAAGCGCCGAGTTCGGCTTCTTCGGGGTTGTCGTGTAGACGCGCGTGCAGACGCCACGCTTCTGCGGGGCACCCTTCAACGCGGGTGTCTTCGACTTCGACTTCTCTGGCGTGCGCGGCTTGCGCACGAGCTGATTGATAGTGGGCATGGACCTCGAAGTCCGGTTGGGGTTGGCGCCCGAAGACGCACGTGTACGAGTGCGACCGAAGTCGCAGCCCGGGAACCTTACGGCACCTCAGCAAAAGCGCCAAACGACAACCGTCACCCGAGACGGGCCGGATCCGTTCTGGACGTGTCTCACAGCCAAGATTCCGAGGATTTAAGGCTGTCTGTATGTAAACGCAGGTATACGCGATGCGTCGGACGGAATCCTCACAACGCCCGGGCTGCCGATCGTCAAGGCGTCAACAATTGCAGTCCTAGCGACGTGCGCTGGCCATTTCCGAGCACCTGGATTGCCTCGCCTGAGGTCTGAATCACCGCAATTGCGACGGAATCGCCGGCAGACAATCTAAGTATCGTCGAGACATTCAGCTCTGACGGTTGGCCCCCGACATTGACCGCACTCTGTTGCTCACCGGCAAACGGGTTCGCCGGATCGCCCGCAGGAATGATCCAGATACCGCGGGTTCCCGCACCATTGTTCTGAAACAAGACGCCACCGGTGACGGCGTAGATGCCGGTCACGGGTGCTCGCATTTGAGCCGGCGCACCAGTCGACCAAACACCGTCCCGGTTGTAGGCGGTATCGGTCAGGGCGATCTCCGTCACGACGCCGCTCGCAATGCTGATCGGAGCCGCCCGATAGGCACGGGCTCCCGGCAGCGGCGCCAGTTCAGAGACGCCGACCGCGCCGGCCGCAATCTCGCTCGACCCTACCCCACCCTTGGTGATCTGGCCCTGCCCAATACTGTTTGGGGCGATCTTGCTCGACCCGATCGAGCCATCAGCGATGTCTGAGGCGCGCACCGCCCCCGCTGCGAGCTCGGCCGAGCCGATGGAACCCGTTGCGATCTCGGCACTCCCAACCGCCCCTGTTGCGATTGCAGAGGCCGTAACGCTGCCAACTGCAAGACTCGGCCGTGGATACGTCCCAGTCAGGACACCCCCTGCTTTGATCCCCGCGAGATTCGCTCGGGCGACTTGTCCTCGCTTAAACGCGCTGTAGAGCAGCGTTCCCTTGCGAATCTTCGCGTTCGTGACAGCACCATTCTTGATGTCGCCTGTGCCAATCGTGGCCTTGACCGCCCGCGCACCCGCGTCAGCCAGCGCGGGCAGTGCGACAGCGCCGATCACCGCCGCCACTACGAGAGTCAGTACTCCACGCCGTCGTCCAGTGCATTTCACTGTGAGCCTCCCGATTGTGATGCCACCGAGTCTGACGATTTTGGCGACCGCGAGCAAGGACCAGCTTTGCTTTGGGGTCAGGCCCCTAAGCAAAGCTACCGAGACCGAAATCCAACGACGGCCTGTAGGGCCAGCTTTGCTTAGGGGTCTGACCCCTAAGCAAAGCTGATCCACAAAAAAAGGCCCCGTGCCCCCCGGCTCTTGCCGAGGGACACGGGGCCTTCGCTTGCTGTTCTAGTTGAGACCGCTATCGCCCTCGAGGCGTTCTTCGAGGCCGATCATCGGCTCGATTTCCTCGCCGGCGATACCGAGGTCCTCGTCGAACTCGGGGATGCCGATGATCTCTGGCGTCCACGGCTC